>NZ_JBOFLP010000246.1:0-11617 GCF_051657925.1 Chroococcidiopsis sp. | reverse complement strand
CCGGAGTGGCTCCGGTGTAACAAATTGCGGCTGTGGTGGCAACAAAAGTGAAAGGAACGGTAATCACTTCGTCACCCGCACCAATACCAGCGGCTAATAGTGCTAGGTGGAGGGCGCTGGTTCCTGTATTGACTGCAATGCCATAATCGGCATTACAGTAATGAGCGAACTCTTCTTCTAAAGCGACGACCTCACTCCCTAGCACAAATTGCGTACTTTCTAAAGCTTTGAAAACAGCAGCATCAATTTCGTCTTTAATGCTCAAATACTGCGCTTTTAGGTCTACGAATGGGATCATACTGCTACCTCCACTCCGCTTAGTTCAACTAATTGACCTTGCTGCTTGATGGACTGGGTAGCAGCCTCTAGAATTCTGACGACCCGCAGTCCTGCTTCCCCATCGGTAATTGGACGTTTGCCTTGCTGGATACAATCAACAAAGTGTAATGCCTCGGTTTGTAACGCTTCAGTCATATCTAACTTTGGCGACCACATATCTCCGGTGCGATAGCCAACTAACATTTGGTAAACGTTCTCAGGACTGCCATTGACTGTAATTCCTTTGTCGTATACCTTAATCTTTTCACTTGGCTCCAAGTCGTCATAACAGATCATTTTTTGACTGCCCCCAAGCAAGGTACGACGAACTTTAACTGGCGCTAGCCAATTCACGTGGATGTGGGCGATCGCGCTGTTATCGAAAAATAATGTTAGGTAGGCAATGTTTTCTGGTTCGCCGGGAATGTGACTCATTCCTGTCGCTGAGACAGCGGTTGGCTTGGCTTGCAACACGTAGTCCATAATCGAGAGGTCGTGGACTGCCAAATCCCAAATCACATTCACATCGTGCTGGAATAGCCCCAAGTTGACCCGGACAGAATCGTAGTAATAAACGTCGCCTATTGCTTTACTAGCAACGAGTTCCTGCATCTTACGGACTGCACCCGTGTACACAAAGGTGTGGTCTACCATCAACACTAGGTTACGCTGTTGAGCTTCCTCAATTAGTCTGATGGCTTGTTCGGAGCTAACAGTCATTGGTTTTTCGACGAGTACGTGTTTGCCAGCCTGCAAAGCTGCCAAGGCTAAGTCGTAATGAGTCGAAACTGGGGTCGCGATCGCGATCGCATCGATTTTTGGATCTGCAAATAAGTCTTGGCTATCTGTCGTCACTTTCACAGATGGGTAACGCGATTGTACTTTAGCCAGCCTTTCTATTTTAAAATCGCTCACGGCTACGACCTTTGCTCCTGGGAGATCGGCAAAGGTACGAACTAAATTGGGACCCCAATAGCCATAGCCTATGACACCAATATTAATTGTATGAATTGCAGAATTTTGCTCATCCGAACAAATATTTCCCCGCTCGGGGTAAGTACTTGAATCGACATTTTGTGTCAAGCGATCGCGAGTATTTGTCATAGGATTAGATTGGTAGAAGTAAATTTACACAACTTCAATTGCCAGAGAAACAACGGTAGCGATCGAGCAACTAGCTAACAGTTTCTAGACCTTACTAAAAGCAATCTTGCTAACTGCAAATTTTCTGAAAAACTGCATTTGTTCGATTTGCGACTCGACAGAAAACAATGAACATCTGCCCTCAAGATTGGGAGCGACAAGTGCAAATAGTTGATTAGAGGGAGAAAAGGCAAGACATACTACGTCCTCGTGTAAAGGACGACCATTCAACCCCAGTTTCACTAAAACGATATCTCTAAGATTTTGAATATTGCGTGTTTGTGTTGTAAATAATGTCTGCTCGGGCTGAGCTTGAGTTATAAGAAATTCATCTAAATTGAATTGTTCGATCATGATCGAATATTTGCTTTTGAGCCGTTATCGATTAATTTGCGTCCATTCGTAGCACTGCCGACCACCCGAGCGGGAACTCCAACTACAGTTGCGCGATCGGGAACATCGCGAGTCACAACTGCTCCAGCACCAACTATGGCACTTTCTCCAATTGTGACTCCTGGCAGGATGGTGGCATTGCTGCCAATAGAAGCACGGCGCTTGACTCTAGTCTTAATGACAGACCAGTCAGCTTCGGTTTGCAGGCTGCTATCTTCGTTGGTGGCGCGAGGGTAAAGGTCGTTGGTGAACATGACTCCATGACCGATAAATACTTCGTCTTCTATAACCACACCCTCGCAGATAAAAGTATGCGACGATACTTTACATCTAGTACCAATAACAGCATTTTTTTGAATTTCGACAAAAGTTCCGATTTTGGTTTCATCCCCAATTTTGCAACCATAAAGATTGACTAACTGTGGATGAAAAATACTCACGCGATCGCCTAGTTCTACATCATGATTTATTGCCATTTTTTCTAGCCGTAATTATAATTAAACCTGAAAAATGCCAATCGATTCATTAAATTTTTCTGAAAATAAAATTTTTTTCCAGTGGCACTGCTTATATATTTCTATTTGACCTTATATGGATGAAGTTGGATTCGGCGAACGACCATTCACTGTCTGCCAGCACGTCGATCCCAGCTCAGCTTATGCAGAAAGTCGCCATGCCAATCTCCTCACCTTGAGTCAGATGGTTGCAGATATGCGCTATGCCATTTGCACGTTTGCCACCCTTGCAGATTGGTTAACCCTACGGCACTGATGTAGCTAATGCAACAATGACTGTACGGCTTAATTCTGCAAATGAGGCAGTCGAGCTGCAATTGAAAAGGTCGTGTAAAGACAGTTTACGATCGCCAGGCGACTGCCATAAAATGCCACAACAGTTTGCGATCGCCAAGCGGCTATTCTAAATTTAAATGCTGTTTCTATCGTCTAACCAGTAAAGTTGAACCTATCCCCGAACATTTGCTTGTACGTGCTGGTAATGCAAGCAAAGATTGCAGTTGCCATCTAGGGGACATCCGGCTCCGGTAGCGCCGTAAGTTCTGCCAGGACTGGCTGATAAGATGACCAAGTATAAATAAATTTCGAGTTGTTACGTACATGTTTCTTAAGTAGCTCTCTCACCCACGATTTTCAACGAACTGCAAGAGCCTCGTCTGAATAGACCGAGAAGAATCGGTCAGTTCAGATCCCTTACCTAGTTTGGTATCGCATCAATTGAGATTCGATCCCATCAGAAGACATTGCTACCTCAGCAGATAACAGTTTCCTCAAACTAGATATTGCAATAGTTAAAAAAACTAACAAATAGAGTAGACGTTTTGGTAGGTTGCATCAAAATCTCGTAGCAAGGATTGCAGAGATTTGTGTATAAGTTCATTCAATCACTCTAGTGATAGATATACAATAAAGAAATAATAAAGATAATGTAAATTTTCTGTGAAGTACTTTACAAGGGACTCAAAAACCGAAATCTTGTTTAAAACAGATTGATAATTTTATGGACTAAGTGGTAGATTTGTACATGCCCTCCCAATCGAGAGTAGCAAGGACTTGTTTTTAGCCGTATACGCACTCAACTCCCTAAAGGAGGGAGAGAAGTGGCGAGTAGACTGTGTATTCAGTTGAGTATCAGGCTGACTTCAGACTTGAGTAAGTTTCTAAGACCCGTTATTAAAAAATAAACAGAGTCTATATATGAGAAATGTTAGCTCCTCTCAACAGTTGCCTGCTCAGACCTACAGCCAGCAACTTCAGCCTCAACCTCAGCTCTACACGACTCAATCTGACGACACCAATGAAGGTGGATTGAATGTCAGTTGGTTGCTAGGAGCGATTCGGCGCAGAATACTAACAATTCTAATCGGCACAACCGCAGTTGCCAGTGTATCTGTATTACTAGCTGCGATCGGTACTCCAACCTATGTCGCTAAGTTCGAGCTGTTAACTGAACCCGTGACTGCTGAAGATAAAGTTGTATCCTCTAAAGAGGAAGAGGAAGAAGAAAAGGATTCTCCAGGGTTGGATGAGACAACTTTGAAGGTTTTACAAAGTCCGAAGTTGATGTCCCCCATTACCCAAAAACTACAGTTGTATTATCCTGGTAGCAGCACGCCTCAATTGAACATCAAGCTGTTGCCCAACACCAATATTTTAGAAGTTAGCTATAAAGATCCTAATTTTGAAAAAGTTCAATTTGTCTTGGACACGGTAGCCGAGGCTTACTTAAAATACAGCCTGGAGGAACGTCAGACAGACGTTAATTTAGGAATTCAGTTTGTCGAATCCCAACTGCCACAATTGCAGAGGCAAGTTGAATTCTTGCAACAGCGCCTCCAAAGTTTTCGGCAACGACATGGTATTGTAAATTCTGACACTCAAGGTCAACAGCTCTCTTATCAGCTCGATCGAATTGAACAGAAGCGACTGGAACTCCAGACTCAGTTATCTAGCAGCGTAGCTTTTTACAATAATCTGTACGAGAAACTGCGATTGCAGGCAGATACAGCGGCAGCAATTACTGAACTAAGCGAATCGTCTCACTATCTGAAGCTGTTCAACTTACTCCAAGATGTAGAAACTAAAATTGCGGCGAAATCGTCTCGGTACAAAGAGGATAGTCCTGAATTTCAATCTCTGTTAGCTCAACAACAGCAGTTACTGCAAGCTGTCAGAAAAGAGGAACGGCGAATCGTGGGAGATCGATTGCCAAATGAAACGGCAGACTTAATAGATACAGCCTCTCCCGGTTCGGCTCGTTTAAGAGAAATTCAAAAATTGACTAATGCTGCCAAGCAAATTCAGTCCTTAAAAGCGCAAGACTACACGCTCAGCAAGTCCGAGAACTTGTTAAGACAACAAGCTAAACAATTTCCGATAATTATTCGCCAGAAAGATGACTTAGAGCGGCAGTTAAGAATTGCTTCCGATAACTTAAACCACTTTTTAACCAAGCGCGAAGCACTACGAATTGATGCTGCGCAAAAGCAAGTACCTTGGCAAATACTCACTCCTCCTAGCGAACCTCAAAATACCGCACCTAGCGTTCAGCGTAATTTAGTTTTAGGCACAGCTTTAGGTTTATTAGTCAGTTTTGGAGTTGCTCTGCTTGTAGATAAACTCAACAACGTTTTTTACAACTCTGAAGAAATTAAAGATAAGACCAAATTGCTAATTTTAGGTGAAATTCCTAGCGTGAAGTTTGAGCGAAATGGCAAACTGGGGCAAAAAACTGAGGTATCTGATTTCTGGGAGGCTTTCCGATCTCTTTACACGAACGTTTCTTTTCTCGATATTAATGGGACAATTCGTTCTCTAGCAATCGTCTCAGCCGCTCCCGAAGATGGTAAATCGACAATTGCATTGTATTTAGCTCAGACAGCAGCAGCAATGGGTAAAAGAGTTTTATTGGTAGACGCAAATTTGCGTACTCCTGCCATTCATAAAATGTTAAATTTATCCAACTCGCAAGGACTGAGCAATGCGATCGCCGAAGGTTTAAACTTTCAGTATGCGATCCAACAAGTGCGTAATAGCTCTGAGGAGGCTGAGGATCATGGAGCTGTTCAAGAGGCCATAGCACAGAGCAGAGAAATATCCAAGGATAACTTGTTTATCTTAACCGCTGGTTCAATTCCCCCAAATCCATCGATCCTACTGTCATCGCCGCAAATGCAAAGCTTGGCAGAGCAACTGGAACAAGCTTTCGATTTAGTTATATATGATACATCTCACTTGATTGGTTTTGCTGATGCAAATCTTTTAGCTAGGCATGTGGATGCTAGTATTTTGACTGTAAACATGGGCAAAACAAACTGTTCTGCTCTAGCGAAGGCATTAGAGCAGTTAAACTTTTCTGCCACACCAGTTTTAGGTGCAGTTGCTAGCGGTATTCAAAGACAGCCGAATAAACTAAGCTTTCTGTCAAAGCGTCAGTATGGCGCTCGCTTGTTCGCGATCGATCGCGCCTGAAACTTAGATTATTGTATTTAGATTAAACTTACCAATCTTTTCTTGGTAAGCACCATACATTACGCTTGCAAAATAATCAGAATAAATGGCAAGCTTGCATCTAATTTGATTTCCTTAAGATACAGTTAAATTAAGCTATGAAAGAGTAAAAATAGAGAGCTTTAGTGATACTTTAATAAGTATAAGTTGTCAAAGACTTTGATTATTTAAATTAAAGGAATTCTGCTAAAGTTTCGGTTGAGTAATAGATCGAACAAATTCTAAATGAATCGGTAAAATACTATCAGTTTGCGAGAGGCATTCAACCTGCTTCTGCGAACTATGTCAGAGATTAACAGCCGAGTTCGACTATTTTTTGTGCGTGCGGAAATGGCTTTATACATTTACGCACAGCCAGGATTGTTAACTGAGGTTCCACATTGCTGGCAATAGAGAAATAATGAAAAATACACGACAATCCACGCTAAATAATAGAGAATTATTTAGCGAACAACATCAAATTCAAAATCAATCCTTTGAAACTCTAGATTTAGAATTTAGAGTATTAAAAGTTTATAGAAAACTTGACGTGATCGATTCACCTGTTAGTGCTTTACCGTTTGAATCGCAAATTAACTTAATTTTAGAGTGGGCAACGAGTAAAGTTAGTAAATTTGTTTGTGTGGCTAACACTCATATGCTAGTAGAAGCTTACTGGCATCCAGAGTTTGCCACAGTTTTGAAGAATGCAGACCTTGTGACTCCTGATGGAATGCCTTTAGTCTGGATGTTGAAGTTGTTGGGAGCGCGTACCCAAAATCGTGTTGCGGGAATAGATATTCTTTTATCTTTATGTAAACTCGCTCCTTTGAAGAACGTAAGTATATTTTTCTTAGGTTCTGAAACACCAGTTTTAGATAAGATGAGAGAGCGCTTGGCGCAGGATTTCCCTAACTTGAAGATTGCTGGTATGGAGCCTTTGCCGTTCCGTCCACTAACGCGCGCAGAAGATGAAGCTTTGGTTGAAAGAATTCATCACAGTGGTGCTGGGATCGTTTTGGTTGCTTTAGGTTGCCCGAAACAGGAATATTGGATGCAGCAACATCAAGGCAAAATCCGAGCAGTAACGATCGGTTTGGGGGGAGCATTTCCTGTCTATGCAGGAGATCGACAAAGAGCTCCCCATTGGTTGCGTTTTGGTGGCGGTGAGTGGTTGTATCGGTTACTGCAAGAACCGCTGAGACTATCGCGTCGATATGGTCAAACTATCCCAGTATTTACTTTGCTAGCTTTAAAGCAAATACTATTGTGTTACTTAGCAAAATCTCAAGGTTCATGAGATTTGATGGTGTAGCGATCGCTAGTCAGTGGTAGTTTGCAAATAACTAAGTAAATAACTAACGATAGCTAACAAACAAAAATTAAAATTCTCCTGCGAGAGCGGGAATACATCGTTCGCACAAGAGCGGATGTGCTGGAGATGCGCCGACATGTATGGAATAATTCCAACAGCGATCGCATTTTTTCCCATCAGCTTTAGCGACCCCAATTCCCAAAGCTTCAGATTGGAAATTATATTTCAATTCTGTTAGGGTTGCGGGAGTATCGAGCAATTCTACCCCAGAAGTGATGAATAAATAGCGTAACTCATCAACACCGTTGGAATGAGTAGATGGCTGTGCGTCCGTATTGGGGTTTAAAAATTGCAGGCGTTGTCGCAAATTAGTATCGGCAACATATAACAGCACCTTTGCTTCGAGAGAAGAACCGATCGCCTTTTCGGTACGTGCTTGTTCTAATACCTTATTCACTTCCGTGCGGAGTTGGCGCAACTGAACCCAAGATTCTGCCAGCTCTGAATTTTGCCATTTGTCCTCTAACTTCACCCAGCCGGATTCAAATACAGATTCATGCGACGTGGGGTAGGGGAGATATTGCCAGATATCCTCTGCCATGTGACACAATACAGGGGCGATCGCTTTGGCTAAGTTTTCTAGGGCAATCTGCAACACTGTTTGACAGCTGCGACGGCGAAACGAATTAGCGGCACTGATATACAGCCGATCCTTGGCAATATCTAAATAGAAACTGGATAAATCTACGACACAGAAATTCTGCACGGTTTGGAAAAAACGGAAGAATTGGTATTTGTCAAAAGCTTGGGTTACCTCAGTAAATACTTCCGTCATCCGGTGCAGCATATAACGATCCAATTCTGGTAACTGCTCGTATGGTACTGCATCCCGACTGGGATCGAAATCGTGCAGATTTCCTAGTAAGAAACGAGCCGTGTTGCGAATTTTATTTCTCGCATCTGCTAGCTGCTTCAAGATATTTTTACTGATCGGCACGTCGGCGGAATAATCTACCGAAGACACCCACAACCGCAATACATCTGCACCGTAGGGTGGTTCCTCTTTTTGATTCTTACCCCCGTCAATAACTACCGCCGGATCGACTCCATTTCCCAAAGACTTGCTCATCTTACGCCCTTGTTCGTCTACGGTGTAGCCGTGAGTCAAAACAGTTTTGTAAGGTGCGTGACCGTTGGTCGCAACGCTCGTGAGCAAACTAGACTGGAACCAACCGCGATGCTGATCCGATCCTTCCAGGTAAAGATCGGCTGGATAGGATAATTCCGGTCGCTGTTGAAGGACAGCCGCCCAAGAGGAACCAGAATCAAACCAAACATCCATCGTATCCATACCTTTACGGTATTTTCGCCCGTTATCGCGATACTTTTCTGGGAGCAACTCTTCTACCGACATTTCCCACCAAGCATCCGAGCCTTTTTCGGCAAAGATATTTTGGACGCGAGCAATCGTCTCTTCATTCAGTAGCGGTTCCCCAGTTTCTTCATCGTAGAAGACGGGAATTGGTACGCCCCAACTGCGCTGGCGGGAGATACACCAGTCAGAACGCTCGGCTACCATTGCGGTGATGCGGTTTTCTCCTTGAGCGGGAATCCACCGGACATGGGCGATTTCTTGCAGGGCTGCATCTCGAAATCCTTCTACCGACGCAAACCATTGCTCGGTTGCCCGCAAAATCACGGGTTTTTTCGTCCGCCAATCGTAGGGATACTTGTGGACGTATGGTTCTTCCTTCAGCAGCGAACCAGCTTGTTCTAAAGCTTGAACGACTGCGGCGTTACCTTCCCCTAATACGTTGAGCTTGGCAAATTGTCCGGCTTCTGCGGTAAAGTTACCATCGGCATCAACGGGAGAGAGAATCGGCAAATTATAGCGCATCCCCACTTGATAGTCTTCTTGTCCGTGTCCTGGTGCAGTGTGGACGAGTCCCGTACCGGATTCTGTCGTCACGTAGTCGCCGCCAATGACAATTGGATTTTCGCGATCGCACAATGGATGGCGATACTTGCAGTGTTCTAGTTCGTAGCCTTTAAGTGTGGTTTTGACAGTTAGTTGAGCGCCAAGTGTTGCAGACAGTCTTTCAACTAAATCTGCTGCTACGATGAGGTATTTGGTAGTTGGTAGTTGGTAGTTGGTAGTTGGTTGGTTTTCGACTCCCGACTCCCGACTCCCGACTTCCACCACCGCGTAATTTAATTCGGGATTGACCGCAACTGCTAAGTTAGCTGGAATTGTCCACGGGGTTGTCGTCCAGATGGCTACCCAGAGATGGGGGAGGAAGGATTTGAGTTTGGGGAAAGCTGATGGCTCGATGTGAGTTATCGGGAAAGCCGCATAGAGGCTGCGGGAGGTGTGTCCTTCGGGATACTCTAGTTCTGCTTCGGCTAGGGCGGTTTTCGAGCTGGGACTCCAGTAAACGGGTTTGAAGCCACGATAGATGTAGCCTTTTAAAACCATTTGCCCGAATACGCCGATTTGGGCAGCTTCATATTTTGGTTTTAGAGTCAAATAGGAGTTTTCCCAATCGCCGACAACACCCCAACGTTTGAGACTGGCGCATTGTTCTTGCATTGCTTTGAGGGCGAAGTCCCGTGCTTTGTGGCGCAGTTCCAAAGGTGTGAGCGAGGCGCGTTCCTGCGGCTTCATGCTTTGGATGACTTTGAGTTCGATGGGCAATCCGTGACAGTCCCAACCATGAATGCAGCGAACTTTACGCCCTTGTTGGAGTTGATAGCGATTGATAATGTCTTTGAGGATTTTATTCAGGGCGTGACCGATGTGTAACGAACCGTTGGCGTAGGGGGGTCCGTCGTGTAAAGTGAAAATCTCGCCAGAATTTTGCTGTGACAGGCGATCGTAAATTTGATTATCTGCCCAAAACTTTTGGATCTCTGGCTCGCGCTTGGTAGCATTTGCCCGCATGTCAAATTTTGTCTTGGGCAAGTTTACGGTGTCTTTGTAAGAAACGGGCGGCGAGGTTTCCTCGCCGGTATTAGTCTCGTAACTTCCTGGTTCTGTCACAGCTTTGATTTCTAGAATAGGGGCAAGGTTATTCAACTATTTTAGAAGTATTTCTGCGGAAGGATAAGTCCCGTTACAGTTCAATGCAGGCGATCGCATTTTATTTGTAGATGCAGCCATCAATATAACTTCATTTTTTGCGTTGAAAGACAACCATTACCCCTTCCCCAGCAAATGCGATCGTGTCAAATAAAACACATGAATACATACAATACATGAGTGTACGGCTATATATGGTTACAAAGTATTGCTGGGAAACAGGTTCTTATGACTTACGACTTCTCGTCGGTTTCTGGTGGAGAAGCTGGTTGATGCTTTTCTTCTGCATCTTCAATTGCAGCTTCTACTAATTCGGGACTAGGGGGATCGGGACGGTGTAATTTAGAGATCTCATCCTCTGAAGATGATTCAGTTTCAGTTTCAGTGGTAGTCGATTCTTCTAGTTGGGTGGTTTCGACTGGGGTAGCTGCTACAATTTCTGGGCTTGGTTGAGCTTCGGGATCGACAATGTTAGATTCTGCTGGAGGAATCACTTCCACTTCTGAGGCGATTTTTTCTTCAAAGGTAGACGCTGACTCAGTTGTTTCTGGGGCTACAGGGGTTCGATTATCGACAATTTCTACAGTAGGAGTAGATTCCACTAGCGGTGTCGGAACTTCCTTGACCTCACTCTTGGGTTTTAGCTGTTCTTTAGCTGCGGTAGCTTTACTAGTTGCCTTCTTGCCCAACTGGGACAGCTTTTGTAGGGGTGAGATTTTGGTGACTTGCTCTTGAACGTTGCTTTTTACCTGTGCTGCGCTAGGTACTGCTGTTTGTTGCTGTTGAGGAGTTAATTGGCGGCGTAACTGTAGAGTTTGAAACGCATACCAACCTAGTAACACGACTCCAGCGACTTGACCTAATAGGAGTCCTCCTGTAATCTGCTTGGCACATACCCATAAGACTAAAGCATAGAACAACCCTACGCCGCTCCAATAGATATCGTTTTTGCGACCAATTTCTGGGAAGAAAAAGGCGGCTAAGTAGATGCCAAGACTACCAATAGCAACAGCTAACGCAAGGATGTATGCAAGCATTTCTCATCTACTCCTAACTTAGAGTGTTTTCTGTGGATGTCTGCTGGGGGTGTTTTTTCAACTAGCTACCTCTACCATTTTGCGGGAGATTGTTGACTTAGATACAAAACAAAAATTAATTCTCTGGATCTACTTACCAGGTTGACATTTTTACCCTAGTGTTGTTCTCTGCTGTATGGGCGATACTGTGGTACGGGTAATGCCGTGGCGCTTGCACAATGGAGGCTTCCCGATTAAATTGATGTTAGTCCGTAGCTTGTTAGTTATGAGTAGCTGAAAAAGCTGGTAGTGAGAGAACGATCGCTCTTATCTTTGCTGAAATCAAGAC
>NZ_JBOFLP010000245.1:0-27954 GCF_051657925.1 Chroococcidiopsis sp. | reverse complement strand
CAAAATATCTTCCGCCGCGATCGTTTCTCGACGAATGCGCGATTCGGCAAAGGCGACATCTTCGGCAATACTTGGATCGAGGTGATGGCAAACCATCAACATGTCTAAGTGTTCGTCCAGGGTATTGAGAGTGTATGGGCGTGTGGGATTGGTAGAAGAAGGTAAAACATTGGCTTCACCGCAAACTTTAATGATATCTGGGGCGTGACCGCCGCCAGCCCCTTCTGTATGGTATGTATGAATCGCCCGTCCTTGAAAAGCGCCGATGGTAGTTTCAACAAACCCAGCTTCGTTAAGGGTATCGGTGTGAATCGCAACTTGGACATCGTACTCGTCAGCGACATCCAAACAAGTATCGATCGCGGCGGGAGTCGTTCCCCAATCTTCGTGCAACTTCAAACCCATTGCCCCAGCTGCAATCTGTTCGACTAAGCCTTGGGGTTGACTGCTGTTACCCTTACCGAGAAATCCTAAGTTGACGGGAAAAGCATCGGCAGCTTGCAACATCCGGTAAATGTTCCAGGGTCCAGGGGTACAAGTTGTGGCATTCGTACCTGTAGCGGGTCCCGTACCCCCGCCAATCATTGTCGTTATACCAGAGGCGATCGCCGTTTCAATTTGCTGGGGACAGATAAAGTGAATGTGACTGTCGATCCCCCCAGCCGTGACGATTGCGCCTTCTCCCGCTAAGACTTCCGTACCAGGACCGATAATAATATCTACGTTGTCTTGAATGTAAGGATTGCCAGCTTTGCCAATTTTGTAAATCTTGCCGTCTTTAATCCCGATATCGGCTTTGACAATACCCCACCAATCGAGGATTAAAGCGTTGGTAATGACTAAATCGACAGCACCATCAGCATTAGCAATGGGAGATTGTCCCATCCCATCGCGGATGACTTTACCACCGCCAAACTTGACTTCATCACCGTAGGTGGTAAAGTCTCGTTCGACTTCGATAAATAATTCTGTATCGGCAAGACGGATGCGATCGCCTGTTGTGGGACCGAAGGTTTCGGCGTAGGCGCGGCGATCCATGCGATAGCTCATAGATATTCCTTGTCAGAGTCTATAGGAGATTGAACCATACAGATACAGAAAATACCGAGAAAAAATTTATATAGGTTTCACAAACTCTACGAAAACTATCCCTCCAGCGCCCCATTGACACTACCGTTGAAGCCATAGACTTGTCTGGTTCCAGCTAAGGGGATAATGGTAACTTCCCGTTCGTCTCCTGGTTCAAACCGGACAGCCGTACCTGCGGGGATATCTAAACGCATCCCTTTTGCCCGTTCTCGATCGAATTCTAAGGCAGGATTGACTTCAAAAAAATGATAATGAGAACCAACTTGGATCGGGCGATCGCCTGTATTTGCTACTCGTAAAATAGTCGTGGGACGACCTACATTTAATTCGATTTCCCCTGGCTGGACGAGCGTTTCACCTGGAATCATTGCCTATTCCTTCTCTTGCTATTTGCTGATGAAATAAAGATATTGTAGCGATCGCTGACATCGAGCGCGATCGCACGCCAAACTATAATCTGTTTATTGTCAACTATTCCTAGCCATCCAATTTTATTCACAAAATGTTAATTAGTGCAAACTTGTTTGAAGTTAATTATGCACTGACTCCGAAAAATTGCTGTAGGCAATTTTTTTGCGTGTTATTTAAAATACACTTTTTTAAGCAAAAGCGAGTATGATCGCTATTTCTGGCTATGAGATTATTAACAAAATTTACGAAAGCGATCGCTCGGTGGTTTACCGAGCGTGGCGAATCCGCGATCGTCAACCAATTATTCTGAAAATTTTAAAAGCAGAGCAACCTAGCTTAGAAGAACTGATTCGGTACAAGCAAGAATATGAGATTACCCATTCTTTAAATTTATCTGGAGTCGTAAAAACTTACAGTTTAGAAAATTTTCACAACACTGTATTAATTACTTTAGAAGATTTTGGCGGTGAGTCTTTAGAAATTCTCAGTAAAGCTAAAAAGATTAGTCTCAAAGATTTTCTCGAAATTGCCATTCTCATAGTAGAGAGTTTAGGCAAAATTCATGCAGCAAATATAATTCATAAAGATATTAGTCCGGCTAATATAGTTTTTAATTCTGCTACTAAGCAACTCAAAATTACTGACTTTGGATTTGCTACTGTTTTATCTAAAGAAACTCCTAATTTTGGTCATCCTAGTATTTTAGAAGGAACTCTGAGTTACATATCTCCAGAACAAACTGGCAGAATGAACCGCAATGTTGATTATCGAACAGATTTTTATTCTTTAGGAGCAACTTTCTATCAATTACTCACCCACCAACTACCATTTGATACTGACGATCCTTTAGAACTCATTCATTGTCACCTTGCTAAGCAGCCAATTCCGCCCCACCAAATCGATCCTAGTATCCCTCTAGCTCTTTCACAAATTGTTATAAAACTATTGGCAAAAACCGCTGAAGCCCGTTACCAGAGTGCCTGGGGAATCAGAGCAGACTTACAAAATTGTTGGCAGCAATTAGAGAATAATCATACTATTACAGAATTTGAATTAGGCAAAGAAGATATTTCCGAAAAACTACAAATTCCTCAAAAACTTTATGGTAGAGAACGAGAGATTGAGATTCTATTAGCGGCTTTTGAGAGAGTCTGTGAAGAAGGACAAGGAGGACAAAAGAGAAATATACCAATTACCAATTACCAATACAAACCCGAATTAGTCTTAGTCCGTGGATATGCTGGAATTGGCAAATCATCTCTCGTACAGGAAACTTTTAAATTAGTTACTCAAAAAAAAGGATATTTTGTCCAAGGAAAATACGAGCAATATCAACGGCACATTCCTTATTTTGGCTTAATTAAAGCACTGCAAGAATTAGTTCGTCAACTCTTATTAGAAGACTCAGATCGATTAGCAAAGTGGCGAGATTGCATTCTCACTGCTTGCGGAGAGAATATCGGCGTTCTGATCGATGTTGTTCCCGATTTATCATTGCTTTTAGGTCAACACTCAGCGATCGCAACTTTAAACCCAACAGCAGCAGAGCATCGGTTTAAATTAGTATTTCAAAAGTTGATTCAAGTATTTGCCCAAGCAGAACATCCACTCATAATTTTTTTAGACGATCTTCAGTGGGTAGATAGAGCTACTTTACAATTAATTCAGATTTTAGTCACGGAAGGAAAGCAGGATTTATTTTTGATTGGGGCATATCGAGACAATGAAGTTAATGTTTTTCATCCTCTCAGCTTGAGTATAGAAGAGTTAACCAAATTTGGAGTCACAATTCATTATATCTCTTTAACACCTCTGAATATATCTCACATTAATCAGCTACTTTCTGAAACTCTCAAGTGCGATCGCGAGGTGACAGAGCCTTTAGCAAAACTGATTTTAGAAACAACTCATGGTAATCCATTTTTTATTAATGAGTTTATGGCTTATTTAGAAGCGGAAAACTTATTAAAATTTGAACGAGCGAGACAAATTTGGTACTGGGATTTAACAGAAATTCAACTAGCTCAAGCAACTCATAATAATCTTACCGAACTTCTCGTTAAGAAAATTCAAAAGCTCGATGACAATACACAACCAATTTTAAAACTAGCAGCATGTATTGGTAGTTCGTTTGAGTTATCTACTTTAGTTGGCTGTATGACAAAACCTGCTGAAGTCATAGTGGCACTTCTACAACCAGCGATCGCTGCTAGTTTAATTATCCCTATTGGCAACGATCGCATGGCAATTGAGTTAGGTATTTCTCAAACACGAATATTAACAGTGAGATATAAATTCGCTCACGATCGCATTCAACAAGCCGCCTACTCGTCGCTCCCAGAAGGTACAAAACAAACTTTACATCAAATAGTTGGTCGAACCCTACTACAAAATACTCCATCAGACAAGCAAGAAGAAAAAATTTTCGATATTGTCAATCATCTGAATTTTAGTATCTTTTTGTTACAAAACCAAACTGAAAAAGATGAATTAGCAGCACTCAACTTAACTGCTGCCAAGAAAGCTAAAGAATCCATCGCCTATGAATCAGCATTGAGTTATGCAAGTTTGGGTATCAAACTGATTGAGGAAAAAAGCTGGCAACGACAATACGAGCTTTCCCTTGCTTTGTTTTTAGAAGCAGCGGAAGCAGCATATTTGTGTGGCAAATTTACCTCAACGGAAAATTATATAGATATCGTAATACAACAAGCAAAAGATTTATTAGATAAAGTTAAAGTTTATGAAATTAAAATTCTTGCTCATGTTGCTCAAGGAAAACCACTTGCAGCTGTCAACATAGCAATATATGCCTTGCGGCTTTTAGGAGTTAATCTACCTCACAGAGCAAGTAAATTTAAGATTTTACTAGCGGCGATCGCCACCAAATCTATCTTATGCCATAAACACATTGAGGCACTAATTAATTTGCCGCCTATGAGCAATCCCCACACATTAGCAGCTATGAAAATCATGGGAATAGCCGGTTCGCCTACATATAATGCTGCACCGCAATTCGCTCCTTTATTGGCATTTGCTGGAGTCAATCTCTCGCTAAAATATGGCAATACAGCAATGTCTGCTTATGGTTATGCCAGTTATGGAGTGATGTTATGTGGCGTATTGGGGAATATTGACGCTGGCTATCAATTTGGTAAACTTGCTTTAGATCTATTAGAAAAGTTTCAGGCAAAGGAATTAAAAGCTAGAACCTTCATGGTGTTTAATAATTTTATTCGACACTGGAAGGAACATGTTAGAGAAGGCTTACCATCCCTCATAGAAGCTTATCGAAGTGGACTAGATACTGGCGACATTGAATTTGCTGCCTATTGCGGATTTATTTACTGCTACCATTCCTATTTTGTTGGCAAGGAATTGACAGCACTCGCACAAGAAATGGAAACGTATTTGCAAGCAAGCGATCGCCTCAAACAAGAGACAGCCTCGCATTTACTACAACTCTATAGACAATCTGTTGCAAATTTATTGGGAACAACAGAAAATCCGTGTTTTTTTAGTGGCAAGTACTACGACGAAAAAAAGATGCTGTCATTACTATTAGCAGTGAATCATAAAACTGCTTTATTTCACTTATATTGTCAGAAACTCGCACTCAATTATCTATTCGAAGCATACGATCGTGCTACTGAAAATGCATTGCAAGCAAAAAAATATATTGATGGTGTCATTGCTTCTCTATCTTTACCTGTCTTTAATTTCTATGATTCTTTAACTTTAATATCTACATATAACTCTACTTCAGCTTGGCAAAAAAAGCGCATTTTAAAAATTGTCAAGATGAATCAAAGGCAAATGCGAAAATGGGCAGATTCTGCGCCCATGAATTATTTACATAAGTATTATTTAGTTGAAGCCGAGAGTCATCGAGTTCTTGGCAATTTTGTGCGAGCAATAAATGATTACGATCGCGCCATTGCTTTAGCTCAAAAACATACATATTTGCAAGAAGAAGCATTAGCAAATGAACTAGCAGCCAAATTTTATTTAGAATTAGGTAAAGACACGATTGCTCGCATTCATCTTTTAAATGCTAGATCCTGTTATTTAGTCTGGGGTGCGACAGCTAAAGTAAAGGCTTTAGATACCAAATATGCTCAATTACTGTTTACTTTGACAAATCAGTCTCATAAATTCACTGCAAGCCATAACATTAATATTCATACATCCGATCGCTTACTCGATTTGAATACATTCATTAAAGCCGCGCAAATCATTTCTGGCGAAATTGTTTTTCAAGATTTAATTCATAAAATAATGCAAACTGCAATCGAGAATGCAGGCGCGGAGTTAGGTTTTTTATTATTAGTTAGAGATCGAAAGCTAGTCATAGAAGCAGCTATATCTGTCGCGTCAGCCGAGCAGATGATATCGTTCCCCATACCAGCAACAAGCGATCTACTACCAATGTCTTTAATTAACTATGTAGCCGAGCATAAACTTGATGTCATTCTGCAAAACACTATTGATAGTTACAATTTTGCCGGCGATCCTTATGTTCAATTACATAAACCTAAATCGGTATTGTGCGCGCCTATTTTGAATCAAAATCAACTCGTAGGCATTTTCTATTTAGAAAATAATCTCATTACAGGTGCATTTACGGGCGATCGCCTAGAAACTTTGCGGTTGCTGTGTTCTCAAGCTGCAATTTCCTTAAAAAATGCCCAACTCTATCAAGACTTAAAGCAATCGGAAATGAAAGAGCGAGAAAAAGCAAGTCAGTTAGAAAAGTCGTTGCAAGAACTGCAAATCGCTCAAAATCATCTCGTACAAGTACAAGAACAACTACTGCATGATGCCTTTCACGATCCCCTCACCGATTTACCCAATCGTGCTTGGTTGATCGAGCGTTTAGAACAAGCAATCAAAATGCACAAACGCTATCCAGATTATCTCTATGCTTTACTGTTTATCGACCTAGACCGTTTTAAAGTTGTGAATGATAGTTTAGGGCATTTGGTAGGAGATGAGTTAATTAAAAGTGTTGCTAGCAGGTTAAAACTTACTTTACGTGCCTCAGATACAGTAGCGCGACTCGGAGGCGATGAATTTGTAATTCTACTAGAAAACATTCGCGATCTTGAAGAAGCGACTGTGGTAGCAGACAGAATTCAAGCACGCTTAAAACAACCGTATCGACTGCTTGAATATGAAGTTTTTACCAGCGCAAGTATTGGCATCACGTTCAGCACGATGAATTACGAACGAGCAAGCGATGTTCTCAGAGATGCGGATGCAGCCATGTATCATGCTAAAGAGCAACATAAAGGACGATATCAAATCTTCGCCCCCGCAATGCAAGCCCGCGCGATCGCCCGTTTGCAATTAGAAAGCGATTTACGACGGGCGATCGCCCAACAAGAATTATCCCTGCATTATCAACCGATCGTTCAACTTTCTAGCGGCTGTCTGACTGGATTTGAAGCTTTAATCCGCTGGTATCATCCCCAGCAAGGTTGGATCGCACCAACAGAATTCATTCCAGTTGCAGAAGAAACTGGATTAATCGATTCTTTGGGTTGGTGGGTATTGCATCAAGCTTGTCTGCAATTACACACTTGGCGCGAACGATTTCCTAAATATCATAGCCTTGCAGTCAACGTTAATTTGTCAGTGCAACAACTCAAACAAGCAGATGCAGCCGAACGGATCGAGCAAATTTTACAGACAACTCAACTGCCAGGAGAATGTTTAAAACTCGAAATTACCGAAAGCTGCTTGTTAGAAACAGCAGACTTAGCCCCACAGTCACTAGAACGTCTCCAAGCTTTAGGAGTGAAACTGTGTATCGATGATTTCGGTACGGGTTACTCTTCTCTCAGTCGCCTGCACGATCTACCCATCGATACGCTGAAAATCGATCGCTCTTTTGTCAACCATCTCGAATCTAGCCGTCACGCTGAAATCGTCCAGACAATCGTTACACTAGCACGCAGTTTGAGCATAGATGCAGTAGCAGAAGGCATTGAAACCCAATTGCAGTTAGAAAAACTACAACAACTTGGCTGCGATTTAGGGCAAGGATATTTATTTTCTCAGCCTGTAGACAGTCAAAAGGCGGAAGAATGGTTAATGGCTAATAGTTAATGGTTAATTGCTGCTAACAATTAACCATTAACTATCAACTATTCACAAATTGCGTTTCGCAAAAACATTGGAGAATTTCAATACAGTTAGCGATCGCTCCTAAATGAGCAATCTCATATCCGTGAGTATTTTGCGTTGGAAATGCCAAACACGCAGCACGCGCAACGTGTCCAAATTTCATGGCGATCGAAGCGTCGCTGCCAAACCCACTGAGGGTTGCTAACTGCAAGGGAACATTCTTTGCTTCTGCTGCATGACGCAGTTGTTGGTTCAAACCTTCATCGTAAATTCCATAACCATCTTGAGACAAAATTACGGGCGCTTCCCCAGACTGAATTGGATATTCTGAAGAGAGAGGGCAGATTTCTAAGGCGATTAATCCATCCAAGCGTTGCTGCTGTGTGAAATATAGCGCCCCAATTGCTCCCACTTCTTCTTTTGCCGAAGCTACCAAATAGATATCTACTGCTGGTTGTTTAATTCTCTCAGCTAAAGCTAGCAAGATCGCGACGGAAGCTTTGTTATCTAAAGTGTAGCTGGCAATATGGTCTTTTAATCCGATCGGGCGCTTGCGATGCTTGCCAATTACCATTCGCGTACCCGCACGAACTCCCGCAGCTGCGAGTTCTTCAGGAGTACGCATAGTTTCAATCCAGGCATCTTCCCATCTTACAGGCGTATCTTCCTGCTGCACTTTTTGGGGCGACTCGTGGGAAACGTGGCGGGAACCAAAGCTGAGAATGCCGCTAATAGTTTCGTTGTCTCCCAGCAGATCCACGACTCCTTCGCCATATACCCAAGGAAAAGCACCGCCTAGTTTTCTAACTTCTACGCACCCATCATCGCCTACACTCTTGACAATTGCGCCAATTTCATCTTTATGGGCAGTAATCGCGATCGCACCTTGGGCATCTCGCCCAGGAATTTTGGCAATAATATTGTCAGCACGATCTAACCACACTTCTACCCCCAAGGCAGAGAAGCGATCGAGCAAGAATTGATTAATCTCTGCCTCGACTCCACTGGGAGAGTGATGCATGACTAATTCTTCGATAGTGGTAAATAGGCGATCGTAGTTAGACACGGAGGATTAATGAGAATGAGGTGTAGAGATGTTGTCTGCAATGCCTCTACAGTAACAAGAGGTGAGCGATTAACTCCATCGATCTTCGATAATTGTTCCTCATCTCTTGTTCTTGTACAGCGATACCGTAGTCCCTGCCGCAGTCCCGAGGGTAGCCAACACGAATGCATTTAATCCAGCAGTTGATGATTCAGAAGATGAGGATTTAGAAGATGATTTAGAAGTAGATGCAGATTTGAGGCTAGATAAAGCTAATTCTCCCACTAACGCATGGACTCCAGTTGTGGGGTGCAAATTGTCCCAGAAGAGATATTCGTTAGGATTGCTGCATACGCTTGTTGGAGTCAAGCAAGTATCGGTGACGTTGGTCAGTCCAAACTCAGATGGATTGGCGATCGCGCGTCTGAATAGAGAATTCACGTCCACGGAGACAATATTAGTATTAGTTCTCTTATTCAAGACTTGCAAAGTTGCTGCTAAGCCAGTGTTATGAAATTGAGTTAAAGCGTTCAGGTTGTTAGCAATTTCTTGATTATTCCTAGTAGCGGGGATGAGTCCCAAATCCGGTAGATTTACCACTAAAATATGTCTTGCCCCACGCTCTGCGAGAGTACTTACTGCTGATGTAATGTTGTTAACTGGTAAGAACGGATCGGTGACTCCGCCTCCTAAATAGTCATTTGCTCCCACCCAAATCACATAAAGCGCTCTCCGATCGGCTTTGGTATGCTTAGCCTTAAAATTTTCCAGCTGCTGATGCAATCCTGGTAAAGGAGGTGTGTTGGGAGGTAGTGGAGCAGTAGTGTTATTCTTGCCTGTAGTGGCTCCACCAAAAGCGTAATTTGTAAGGCGATCGCTACTCAAACCTAAATTGTCTGCCAGATAATCTATCCAGACTGGACCGTTAGAGAAACGTCCTTCAGAGTACGGCGGACTGGGAGGAATGCCTGTAGCTTGAAATGTATTCCCCGTATCGGAAAGACTATCGCCAAACACGACGATCTGACTGAAAGGAGTTTTTGCTTGTGCTTGTAGGGGGACAATACACGAACCAATCGCAAGTCCTGTAGCGAGAATTTTGATTCTAACGTTCTTGGTTTTTGTCATCTAATTTTAGCAGGGAGTAGGGAGCAGGGAGCAGGGAGTAGGGAAAAGAGAGCTTCAGGTGCAGAGGGGCTTCAGGAGCTTCAGGTGCAGAGGAGACTAGGGAGAATTTAATTCCGCGCTCCCGAATTCTCCCCACACCCTACACCCTACACCCTACACCCCACACCCTTTCTTCACTGATAACTGACAAAAAATTCTACCATTAGTTAGAATCATCTCCCCTGCCAGACATACAACCATCCTTGATATACTACAATGTATTACAAGGGGGATAGCATGATTTTTTCGAGCTATCTGCCAACAACAGCCCTAAGTCAGTACAACAATTCATGACTAGCATTACCAGATCGTCGCAAACTGAAGTTGTAGCGCTCGCAGCCTACGACTTGTGGAAATCCTATCGCGATCGCCCAGTCGTGCAGGGAGTCAACTTCAGCCTCAATCCAGGGGAGATTTTAGGCTTGCTCGGTCCCAACGGTGCGGGAAAAACAACGATTGTCGGAATGCTTTATGGCTCTGTCAGACCCGATCGCGGCTTCGTCCAGTTAGGGCAAAATAAAATTCAGTTGCAGGGACGAGCAGCTAGAGCAAAAATGGGAATTGTTACCCAAGAAGACAATCTCGATCCTGACTTTACAGTTTGGGAAAATTTAACATATTTCGCTCACCACTATCGAATTACCGGAGCGGCAGCACGTCAACGTGCCGGGGAATTGTTGGCTCTGGTAGGATTAGAAGACCGTGGCAGCTCTCTAGTTGACGAACTTTCAGGCGGGATGAAGCGGCGGTTGGTGCTAGCACGCGCTTTGATTAACCACCCTCAAGTCGTATTTCTCGACGAGCCGACAACAGGACTCGACCCAAATGCACGACAAGATTTTTGGCGTTTGGTACTGCACTTGAAACAAAATGGTTGCGGAGTGCTGTTGACAACCCATTATATGGATGAAGCACAACGGCTGTGCGATCGCTTGTTGTTACTCCAGCAGGGCAAAATTCTCGATCGCGGCACGCCCGCAGAGTTAATCGAACGTACAGTAGGTTTAGAAGTGGCGGAAATTATCGGGATTCCTGAGTCAACGATTCAACAGCTCGCCCAACAAGCAGGTACTTGGTATCATCCATTTGGCAATAGCTTTTTGCTTGGGCTACCAGCAAATCCCCAATTTTGGCAGCAGCTCCGTACCATAACTCCAACTCCGCCCATTCGTCGTTCTACTAATCTCGAAGATGTTTTCTTAAGACTGACAGGAACAGCACTGGCATGAAACGGATTTCAGTTACAGCTTGGGGTATATATTCTGTCTGGCATCGTCATGCCAAGGTGTATCAAAAAACTTGGTTAGTTAACAGTTTGCCACCATTATCCGAGCCTTTGATCTATTTAATTGCATTCGGCTACGGTTTAACCCCTCTAATTGGCGATGTAACTTATCAAGGGCAAACCGTTAGCTACTTACAATTTATTGCCCCCGGCATGATTGCAGTAGGAGTACTCTTTCAATCTTTTTTTGAAGGTTCTTTCGGTAGTTTCATCCGTTTGAGTTACCAAAAAACATGGCAAGCACTACTCACCGCACCTCTGAGTTTTACTGAAGTCTTCTTGGGCGATTGGTTGTGGGCAACGACAAAAGGCTCAATGGCAGGAACAGTGACCGGTCTAGTTGCAATGAGTTTAGGGCTATACTCGGGTTGGCATTTGCTGGGATCTCTACCTTTAATTATCTTGGGTAGTATGGTATTCGGTGCGCTAGGGCTGTTTACTGCGGGTACGGTGCGGACTGTCGATCAAATTAACGTACCAATCTTTTTATTTGTCGTTCCCATGTTTACTCTGTGCGGCACTTATTTCCCACGCAATACCCTACCACCACTGCTGGGTTATGTTGCTAATATCTTACCCTTATCAGCACTAGTTGACCTGCTACGTTGGTCGCTGGGCTTACCTCAATTCTGGTATTTACAGGTTGTGTGGTTACTATTGTGGTTGAGCGTTTCTACTGTATTGGCTTGGCGACAGATTTATCCGCAGCTAATTCAATAGTTGAACTGAACCATCTCAAAATACTTCTAGCAATCGCACCAGATTGCACTAGATAAAATCGGGATGACTGGATTCGAACCAGCGGCCCCTTCGTCCCGAACGAAGTGCGCTACCAAGCTGCGCTACATCCCGCGATCATTTTGAGTCATTAGATGACTCAACCTCAGAGCATTCTAACATACCCGTTACATAGTGAATTTAGTTCTTGGGTAGACAGGGGATGAGGTATATAGATCTGTAGGGGCACGCAGATGTGCGCCCCTACGCAATGTATTACACCTGCATGGGAAACGCTATAGAACTTCAATTTTTCTGTAAAGTTTGAAATTTTCTATATAAAGAAGTACATGAATCGACTAAAATAAGTAAAAGTTTTCACAGAGAGAACGGCTTACTGTTTGCGCGATGAAATAGCAAGAGTGGCTCTCAGGAAAACTTGATTATACATATCTTTCTACGCGAGAAACCGAGAAGAAATCGCCTGAGCTTTTTGGCTCAGGCAACTTATAACCTGGTCCACTTCTTCAGACTACTTCACGCTAATTTAGATCGATAACAGTAAATTTCCCTAAAACCGATAGAATAGTTACTAATAAAATCAGTATAAATATGGTAGCTATCTAATTGGCAAAGGTTTTCCTAGCTTTTCAATGAGAAATTATTCGGATTCATGCAGACTTTGTGCAGCAAAAAATAGGGATATGGCATAACTAAATCCCTATACGTATGTCAAGCAGTGATAGAGCGAACTGTGATGCTAACTTAATCGAGACTAAAAACAAGATTCAATCTGCGCTCTGAATAATTTGTCACTTTGGCTCGTTAAATGACAGTCGTTCGCCAAACTCTTCATTGTAGCCTTCTTCACCGTGTTCGCTAATATCCATACCTTGAAGTTCTGCTTCTGGTTTGAGTCGCAGTCCTACGGTAATATCCAAAATTTTCATTAAGATAAAAGTCCCGATCGCGGCGATCGCGTAAGCAATTAAAACTGCAACAATTTGAACGATAAACTGGTTGAAATTTCCCCGTAACAAACCATCTTTACCAGCTGAATTAACTTCCGTAGTAGCGAAGATACCCGTGAGAATTGCGCCCACTGTTCCGCCCACACCATGCACGGGAAAAGTATCGAGGGAATCGTCAAATTGCAACTTTGCTTTAAAAGTGACGGCATAGAAGCAGATTAAAGAGGTGATACTACCAATCAGAATTGCTGCTAAAGGCGTGACAAATCCCGCAGCAGGTGTAATACCTACTAAACCAGCTACAGCACCAGTAGCCGCGCCAACAGCGGTAGGTTTGCCTCGCAATACCTTTTCTAGAATCAACCAAGTGAGGGCTGCTGCTGCCGCACTTGTATTTGTCGCCACAAATGCCACTGTTGCCAAGCCACCGGAAGCTAGCGCACTGCCAGCATTAAACCCAAACCAACCAAACCAGAGTAAACCCGCACCGAGCAAAATGAATGGGACGTTGTGGGGAGGAGCAATTCGGTCGGGATAGCTTTTGCGCGGTCCCAAAACATAAGCTGCAACGACGGCGGAGACTCCAGAACTGATATGCACGACCGTACCACCAGCAAAGTCGAGCGCACCCATCCCACCATATAAACCCAGCAAGCCGCCCTTTGCCCAGACCATGTGAGCAAGTGGGGTATAAATTAGGGTTGACCATAGCAGTACGAACAAAGAGTAAGCAGTGAAACTCATCCGTTCGACGATCGCCCCAGAAATCAGTGCAGGGGTGATAATGGCAAACATGGCTTGATAAATCATGAATGCCTGATGGGGAATTGTTGGGGCATAGGACAGTACTTCTACGGGGTTTGTCCCTTTGAGGTAGTCGGTGGTTTCTAACCCGACACCATTTAACCCAAACCACTGCAACCCACCAATAAAAGGTAGTCCAGGGGCAAAAGACAGGCTGTAACCCCAAAGTATCCAAGTCACGCCGACGATCGCCATTAGCAAGAAGCTCATCATCAGCGTATTTAGGATGTTACGCGATCGCACGAACCCACCATAGAAAAAGGCTAGTCCTGGTGTCATCAACAAGACTAAAGCAGCGGACATCAGCATAAATGCCGTATCTGCTGCGGTTTGAGCATTGGCGATCGCTGCGTTTGCGTCACTCGGTGCAGCAATTGCCTGCCCCGCAAGTGAGAATATTAGCCCAAAGACAATCGCGATCGCGCTCGAAACTTTTTGCAACACTTATTTTTCCTTAGACTTCCAACAGTTGTAAAACAATTTCATCTATGCCGCGTGAATACCATTCCATCAATATCCAAGCCATGATTCTGTGTTTAGAAATACATTTTACCTGCTGTCATCCCCCTTGCGATAGAGCGATAAAAAACCTGCTATAAGTTTCAACTCAATTGAAACTGACAGCAGGTTACTTTTACTCAACTAGCTACGAACTAGAAAAAGTTTAGTTAAAAAGCCTAGTAAGGATTGCTGGATACATCGCCAGCCCGCTTACCCATATTAGTAGCACTAGTATCAGCAAACCCAGTCACATCAGTTTCTTTGAGGAAGCCACTGTATGCTTCCATACCATGTTCGCCAATATCCAAGCCTTCAAATTCCTCTTCGGCAGTCACGCGAATTCCCAAAGTTGCCTTCAGCGCTAGCCAGAAGATAGTAGATAACAGGACAGTCATACCGCCAACTGTGATAATACCGATAAACTGCGCCCATAGTTGCGAGAAACCACCACCAAGCAGCAATCCTCTCGCAGGTCCCAATCCGTCTTCATACAAGTTCAGTGCGCCACCTGGACCTTCAGCAAATAAACCCACGCACAGAGTCCCGAATATACCGCAGACAAGGTGAACGGAGGTTGCACCTACAGGGTCATCAATTTTGATTTTGTCGAAGAAGGTAACGGAGAAAACAACAATGATACCAGCAATTAGACCAATTACCGCCGACCAAGGCACGCTCACGAAAGCACAAGAAGCAGTAATTCCCACTAAACCCGCCAGAATACCGTTAATAATCATGGACAAGTCAGGTTTACCCAAGTAAAGCCAAGCAACGGTAGTAGCAGCAATACCACCCATAGAACCAGCTAGGTTAGTCGTGACCGCAATATGAGCAATACTGGGATTGACTGACATCGTAGAACCAGGGTTGAAACCAAACCAGCCCAACCACAGAATTAAACAGCCTAGAGTAGCAATACTCATGTTATGCCCAGGCATGGCGACTGAAGAACCATTTTGGTATTTCCCGATTCTTGGTCCTAAGAACGCTGCACCCATCAAAGCCGCCCAACCACCTACAGAGTGGACTACAGTGGAACCAGCAAAATCCCAGAATCCAGCTTTTGCCAACCAACCGCCACCCCAAATCCAGTGACCTGTAATTGGGTACGCAATTCCGACTAACAATACGCTAAAGATTAAGAAGTCAACAAACTTGATCCGTTCCGCTACAGCACCCGAAACAATCGTAGCAGCAGTACCAGCAAATACAAGTTGGAACAAGAACTTGGCAAGCAAGGGTACTCCTGCCCAGTTGAGCGCACCAAACACGCCTTTGTATGCATCCGCAGTCGCCGGACTGTTATCTGCTCCCGCTAAGAACCAGCCAGTCGTACCAACGAAGGGATTGCCATCGCCGAACATTAAACCAAATCCAATCGCCCAAAACGCTACGGTAGAAAGGGCAAATACGATCAGGTTTTTCGACAAGACATTAACAGCGTTTTTCTGACGGCAAAAGCCAGTTTCCAACATACAGAAACCAGCATTCATAAAAAACACTAAAAAAGCAGCAATACAAACCCAAAGAGTATCTATTCCTACCCTGAGATTTTGTAATTCCTCTGCTACTTTATCTTGACTTGCAGGTGCGGCATCTTGGGCGATTGCGGCATAACCCCACGCCAGCACAATAACTACTGTTAGGGGAATGCAAGCCTGCCAAGAAGGAGACAATCGCTTCACCGCTAACTTTAGCTGCGTGAATAGAGATGTATGCTGAGATAAACGCTTCATTCCAGCAGCAGACAGCCGCTTTCTATTTATTCTGCGTTTATTTTTGGGTCTTAGTTTTAACATCATCACTTGTAACTATCCTCAAGCGGGCAAAAACTCTATAAAGTGGCTGATTAGCTACCAATTCTCGATTCAGAAGCGGCTATATTTAAACTCGATAACCTGATGCTGTCGATCTTGTGGTGTTTTTTCAGTTGTAAGCTAACTACCACAAAACTTGGCGCTACTCATAGCTGTAGGTTTAAATCTACAGAAAAGTATGTATACACCAGTATGGGCAGATTGAAGTCAACACTTTTACCCGTGAAAACCATTAGCTTGTTGTGTATTAGAATTAAGATTTTGTATTTTTTCTATTTTTGATTCTGTATCATTAGTTACATTAAATCAAGATTTCCTGACAAATCTAAATACGGCAAAATGCAGCCCAGAAAATTCAAACAATGCAACCACGGCAAAAGTATTGCCAATAATGGGATTGAGCCAAACTGAGTGCTTGGACTGATGCGATCTCAGTGACTTGGCTTCAGATCGCTCTGTCTCCGTCTAACCCCTTAAATCTCAGTATATTTTATTGCATATTACTAAGTATATTTAGGTAAGCAAGCATTTTGATTGCACTTACCTTTGCATCATAGACGGCACTCGTGCTTAACTAGAATGTCCGTGGTTTCAATTGATAGTTAGCCCTTGTCGATCGCCATAAGTCTTGAACAGAGCTGAGAGCTGCTCGGATTCAATTTATCGCTTATCTGGCTTAACGTAAAGCAGCGAACAAAAAAAGGATCGCCCTTTGAACAAAATATTACCTGTTGTTTGATACCTGTTATTTGATACCAATTTTTGTAGGCAGGGTGAGATGACTGTTCTTCATGCTTTCAGAACCAACTCATCAACGGCAGACTACAAATTAGTGATGTATTTTTGATAACCTATCTGTTCTAACTTTGCCTGCTTTTCCATCACAGTATTTGCCAAGCTTTGACGATATTGTTGTACCTTTGTCAATAACTCTGGTTGATGAGTTGCCAGAATTTGTACGGCTAACAAGCCAGCATTTTTCGCATTACCAATCGCTACTGTAGCTACAGGAATTCCCGCAGGCATTTGTACGATTGAATAAAGGGAATCTAGCCCCTGTAAGTGACGGCTAGCTACGGGAACGCCAATCACGGGTAGGGGTGTGAGAGCAGCAACCATACCTGGTAAATGGGCAGCACCGCCAGCACCAGCAATAATGACTTTGAGTCCGCGTTGGTGAGCAGATTGGGCGTACTCTACCATTCGTTGTGGGGTACGGTGGGCAGAAACGATCGCCACTTCTACAGCCAGAGCAAATTCTTCGCAAACTGCGATCGCATCTTGCATTGTCGGTAGATCGGAATCGCTACCCATAATAATGCCAATTTGGGGTGGAGTCATAAGAGGAGTGAGGAGAGAGGGATGAGGAGTGAGGAATGCATTGGTTCGACTTGGCGAGAAATAGAGAGATAGGGTTAGTTATAAACTAAATTGGCACTGGAATTTAGATAGATTTTTTGGATAAGGGTGGCTAGAGCGATGACTCATGCAGTAGATATTATCAATGCTCGCGTGCCTGGTTACGCGCAATTGCAGGGAATTCGGATCGATCTACACGGTCAAATTTCCGCAATTGAACCAATGGATCGATTTATTAAAAAAATTCCGCCTGCTAATTTACAAATTATCAATCTAGCAGCCGATCGAATATCTTTGGGTGGAGTCGATTTACAGATTAACGGGGCGCTAGGATTAGCATTTACAGATTTGCGAGCGTCAGATATCGATAAACTGCAAAAAATATCTGAATACTTGTGGCAACAAGGCATAGATGCTTATTTACCCACATTAGTTACGACTTCTGTAGAAAATATACAGCGATCGCTAGCCGTTATTGCTGACTATATGCAGCAGCAAGCCACATCTCTACCAACTGCCCAAGTTTTAGGAGTTCACCTTGAAGGACCATTTTTAAATCCGCAAAAGCGCGGCGCTCATCCAGCAGAATATTTATTGCCACTGACAATTCCACACATTCAGCAACTTTTAGGCGACTACGCTCGCATAGTCAAGGTTATCACCCTTGCCCCAGAATTAGATCCCACGGGCGAAGCCATAGCCTATTTGCGTTCTCTCGGTATAACAATCAGCCTCGGTCATTCCCTCGCCACAGCAACTCAGACAGAACGAGCCTTTAAACTAGGGGCAACAATGGTAACTCATGCCTTCAATGCCATGCCGGGACTCCACCACAGAGAACCTGGATTGTTAGGCGTTGCCTTGGTACATCCTCAAGTGAAATGTGGGTTAATTGCTGACGGACAACATATTTGCCCCACAATAATTCAAGTATTACTCCGCGCTGGCTGTTATCAACAAGGAATCTTTCTCGTCAGCGATGCCTTAGCACCTCTGGGGCTTCCAGATGGAGTATACTCTTGGGATACGCGGCAAATAGACGTGAAAAACGGTACAGCTAGACTGTTCGATGGTACGTTAGCTGGTACGACTCTACCACTACTTGTAGGAGTCCAGAACCTAGTTCGCTGGAACCTTTGTGACGTAGATACAGCGATCGCACTTGCCACCACCGCACCACGACAGGCGATCGATCTTCCCACAATTCAACTCGGTACTCCCTTTCATCAACTCCTACGCTGGCAGATAAAACAGGACAGCAAAGAACTGACGTGGAAGAGATTGTCTTTATCAGGGAGCAGGGAGCAGGAAGCAGGGAGCAGTGAAGAAAGGGTCTAGGGTGTAGTGAGTGGCTAGTGGCTGGTGGCTAGTGGCTAGTGACCAGAGTTGGTAAATTTTGAATTTTGAATTTTGAGTTGCTCCCCCAGCCCTCTTCCCCGACTCCCGACTCCCGACTCCCGACTCTCGACTGCCATATAGTGATAAATTTAAGGTTTGTGAACCAAAGCAATAATCTATCTATATGACTGCAACAGACGATAAAACAATTGTTAAAGAATATTTCAATACAACGGGATTTGACCGCTGGCGACGGATTTATGGTATCAGCAATGACGTTAACAAAGTCCAACTCGATATTCGCAACGGACACCAACAAACTGTAGATACTGTTATTGGGTGGTTGCAAGCAGATGGTAATTTATCGGAAATCTCTATTTGCGATGCAGGATGTGGAGTGGGTAGCCTCAGCATTCCCCTGGCACAGGCAGGTGCTAGGGTGTACGCTAGCGATCTGTCAGAAATGATGGTAGCAGAAGCCAAAGATAAAGCTAGCGCAGAATTGGGAGATTTGGTCAAGAATCTAACTCTGACCGTGCAAGATTTAGAAACACTCAGCGATCGCTATCATACCGTTATTTGTCTTGATGTTTTAATCCATTATCCCCAAGAACAAGTAGAGCAAATGATTTCTCATCTTTGTTCTTTAGCACAGACGCGCTTAATTGTGAGTTTTGCCCCAAAAACTTTTGCTCTTAGTTTGCTAAAAAAAATTGGTAGTTTCTTCCCTGGTGCAAGTAAGGCGACTCGTGCTTATTTACACCCAGCATCAGAAGTTATCAAAATTTTAGAAAAAAATGGTTTTACCGTACAGCGTCAGGCAATGACAAAGACTCGGTTCTATTTTTCTCGTTTAATAGAAGCAACTCGAAAATGATTCCCAAATCGGAATTAATTATAAAGCTAGCAAGTCCTTGAATTAAGAGATGAAATAATAAGAAAGTCTGGAATATAGGTTATTGGCTGATGGGTCAATTCTTTCTAGCGATCGCTGCTATATTTGGTGGTTTATCTGTTGGTGTAGGAGCCTTTGGCGCTCATGCTCTAAAAGAAAAATTAACTGAGCGATCGCTAGAAATTTTTGAAACTGGTGCTAGGTATCAAATGTATCACGCTCTAGCACTTTTAATAGTAGCTTTATTAATTAAAATTAGTGACGGGCAATTCTCTCAGCCTGTATTAATAGCTGCTGGGTGGAATTTTATTGTTGGAATTCTGATTTTTTCTGGCAGTTTGTACGCCTTAAGCTTAACAGGAATTAAGGTCATCGGTGCAATTACTCCACTAGGAGGAGCAGCTTTTATTGCTGGGTGGGGTGCATTGGCGCTCGCTGCCTTAAATAATAAGTGAGTGGTGACTAGTGAAGAGTGGCTAGTGGCTAGTGGCTGGTGACTAGCTACTCACAAATGACGAATAACGAATGACCAATGACAAATTCATCTGTCGTAAGTTGAAACCTCCATATCTGTCTCTAGCAAGGTTAAGTAACGCGATCGCTGCACTAAAACTATGAGAGAGGTTACAAAAGTTTACCTCGCCAGCTAGCAAGCAGCAATTATTGCAATCGGAGAGTTTTATGACTTACGCGACTGATGAAAGCACAAAGCGATCGCTAGAGCAGTTTAGCCGTTATGATGCCGATACTCAACTTGGATTGTTGTGGTTTGGGTATCTCGATCTAAAAGATAAGCTAACACCTGCAAACGAGACTTCCACACAGGATACCGCAGCAGCAGTATTCAATCAATTTGTTGCACTGTCACAAGAAGAACAGATGCAAGCACAGCGCGATATTGTGAATCGTGCTGACACAGATCTTAGCCGTGCCTACAGTGCTTTGGCTTCTAGTGGCAAATTAGATCTTTGGTTGCGCTTAGCACAAGGAATGGAAGACGGTAGAATTATTGGCGTGCCATCTGATTACGAACTACCCCCAGAAACAAAGGAGTTTGTAGAGCAAATCAAACAATTGGAATTTGAACAGCGACTGAATTTTATGCGTAGTGCTGTTGTCGAGATGGGCGCTAAATAAGCGATCGCCATTTTCAACACGATAATAAAAGTAGGGGCGTACAGTAGTTGTGCGCCTTTACTTACAATTACAGCTCGAAGTGAGAGAATATGGTTGAGCGATCGCAGGCAATAACCAGGTAATGACTATAGGTAACAACTATGAGTTCCGCCGCAATTCTCCAAAACTACATTAACGGTGAGTGGTGCGACTCTAGTGCAACTGAATATTTAAAAGTCGTCAATCCTGCCACAACTGAGTTACTCGCCCAAGTTCCCTTGGGGACATCCGCAGACGTAGATCGAGCTGCTACCGCTGCTGCTAACGCTTTTAGTAGTTGGCGACGCACGCCAGCCACGGAGCGAATCCAATACTTATTTAAACTCAAAGCTCTATTAGACGAAAATTTTGACGACATAGCTCGGACAATTACCCAAGAATGTGGCAAGACTCTAGAAGAGTCAAAAGGGGAAATGCGTCGAGCAATTGAGAATGTGGAAGTTGCCTGCGGCATCCCAATTTTAATGCAGGGACAGTACTCGGAAGATATTGCTAAAGGGATTGACGAATTTGTTATCCGCCAACCTGTAGGAGTTGCCGCAGTTATTGCACCGTTTAATTTCCCTGGAATGATTCCGTTTTGGTTTTTACCCTATGCGATCGCCTGTGGTAATACATATATCATCAAACCTTCAGAAAAAGTCCCGCTGACGATGCAAAAAGTCATGCGCCTGATAGAACATACGGGACTACCAAAGGGTGTTGTCAATTTAGTTAACGGTGCAAAAGAAGTTGTCGATGCGATTTTAGATTCTCCAGTTATTCGGGCGATTAGTTTTGTCGGTTCCACACCTGTCGCCCGATATGTATATAGTCGTGCCACCGCCAACGGCAAACGCGCCCAATGTCAAGGAGGAGCAAAAAATCCAGTCATCGTGTTGCCGGATGCAGACATAGAAATGACAACTCGGATTGTTGCCGATAGTGCTTTCGGTTGTGCGGGACAACGCTGTTTAGCTGCTTCCTTAGCGGTGACGGTAGGAGAAGCAGGAAAAATCTTTACAGAGGCGATCGCCCAAGCTGCAACTTCCCGCGTTGTTAGTTACGGTTTAGATTCAGGCGTACAGATGGGACCCGTAATTACGGCTGAAAGTCAGTCGAGAATTAAGCACTTAGTAGAGCAAGGAATTGCCGCAGGTGCAAAACCACTCGTAGACGGTCGAAAATCGCTAATTTCTGATTATCCTGACGGTTATTTTATTAAACCAACAATCTTACAAGACATCGATCCAGCAGGTGCGATCGCCCGTACTGAAATTTTTGGTCCCGTTTTAGGACTCATTCACCTCGACAGCATAGAAGCGGCGATTCAATTTATTAATAGCGGTCAGTATGGTAACATGGCTTGCCTATTTACCTCCTCTGGCGCAGCTGCACGAAAATTTCGCTACGAAGCAGAAGTCGGTAACATCGGAATTAATATTGGTGTTGCCGCACCGATGGCATTTTTTCCCTTTAGCGGTTGGAAGGAAAGCTTCTTTGGAGACTTGCACGGACAGGGACACCATGCAGTTGAATTTTTCACCCAGACTAAAGTTGTTGTAGAGCGCTGGCGACAAAATTGGTCGAGACAGTTTTGAAAAAGTCACGTAGGGACGGGTTTTTTGAAGTTGCTGTACTAGAAAAAATCATTCTACGATTAAACTCGCCCGTACAACAGTCAAAATAATTCTGACAGGGTTTTTCCCTCTGCCCTCTGCCTTCTACCTTTTCTATGAAATAAGAGCTAGAATTTTCTCGGATTTGCGCTCGCTAACTAACATTTGAAAATTGCCTGGAAGAGCCATTGTGAGTCCGCGCCGTACGGGTTTAAGCTGGCGATCGCTGCTCAATTCTAAATTGTACTGAGACAAAATCTGTGCTACAACTAGCTTCATTTCCATTAGCGCTAGAGCTGCTCCTAAACAACGACGATTACCTCCACCAAAAGGCAGAAATTCATGAGGAGAATACTGTCTTTCTAGAAAACGTTCTGGGCGAAAAAGTTGCGGCTGAGGGTATAAATCTTCGCGGTGATGGATGGCATAGGTCAGAGCTACAAAAGCCGTTTCTGGTTCAAACTGATATCCCATCAACTCCATTGGTGACTTTGAAACTCTGGCGAAACTGCCAGCAACAATCGGATAAATTCGCAGTGTTTCCGATACAACTGCTCCTAAATAGGGCAATTTAACAATTTCAATTTTGTTAGTTTCACGATAAGCATCGAGTTCTTTAAGCAACTTCTCACGAACTTCTGGTAGGTAATGAATCCAATACAATGCCCAAACTAATGCAGAAGCAGTAGTTTCGTGTCCGGCAATTAGTAAAGTCATTAACTCATCGTGCACTTCTTCATCAGTTAGCGATGCTCCCGATTCGTCTTTTGCTAACATCAACAGAGTCAGAATATCGTTTCCAGCTAAATCATTTTGTTCTCGACGGGAGCGAATTTCTTCATACAAGAGTTGTCTGATTTGCTGTCTCAAACGTAAAAAACGTCCCCAAGGACTCAGAGATCCCCAATCTTTTTGTAAGAATTGAAAAAAGAGCAAACTAGAACTGAGAGGAGAACTAATCGTGTCGAGCATCTCGCTCAGTAGCCTTCTGAGTTGCTCGGATCTTTCACTCTGAGATTCTAATCCAAAAACAACTTGCAGAATGACTCGTAGGGTGATTTCTTGCGTGTAGAGCCGAACTCTAATTGGCTTGCCAATTTGCCAGCGATTCGTTACCTGTTCGCTAATTTCCCAGATCATTTGGCTGTAAGATTGTAGATACTCGCTATGAAAAGAAGGCATCAACAATCGTCGTCGCTGCTGGTGAGCTTCTCCATCCATTAAAATTAGCGAGTTGTCTCCCAACAGAAAGCTTAGGCTTGCATTTGCTCTACCGACATCAAATCGTTCTGGTGGAGCGGTAAAAATTTCCTTCACCGCCTGGGGATTACTGATAACTATTGTAAAGGGCGATCGCCGACCGATCCGATAAATCTCTCCATAGTGCTTGGTATCATCCTCAAATAACTTCAAAGGATGGAAAATCGCCTTATACGTGCGCCAATATCTCAACAACCCAGAACTATTTGCACCTGGTGGCAGCGTCATTTTTTTGTTCCTACGCTAGTTCAGCACGGCAGAAATAATTGCCAATGAATCAAAGCATCAGACGCTCATAGTAACAGATTTTTAACTTCTGACTTTTGAGTTCTGATTTCTTGTGCTAATTCCTTTTTCATTTTGATCGACTCCGAGAAATTTTGCTAATCGTCGTAGCAGAAATGCCTCAGAAAGCCAGTGTTGGTGACTCTTTGAGGCATTTCTCATCGTTACACGATGTATGGCTGTGCTATTCCCAGCAAATTTTAGCTAAATCTCTAGCTAGCAACCGTAACTTTACCAATCATTCCAGCACCACGATGAGGTTCGCAGTAGAAGGTGTAGTCCCCAGCAGGAGCATCAGCGGGAATAGTGGTTGAGACTGATTGACCTGGGGTCATCAGTAATTGCTTGTGGGATAGGGATTTTGCCAAATCTGCACTCTTATTAGGAGTGCCAGCTGTATCGAAGACAACGTTGTGGGGAGGCACTTTGTTGTTTACAAACTCAATGGTGTCCCCTGGCTTTACAGTCAGCTTGGATGGCTCAAACGCCAGCATCCCTTTATCTGTACCTAACTTAACTTGAAAAGTTTCAGCAGCGGCAGGGGCAGAAAAGAATGCAAAGCTACTAGCAACCAAAACGATTGTTAAAACAGCTAAACCCAAGCGCCGCAAAGTTGCAGCAAATAGTTTCATGACCTTCTCCAAACAGGTTTGACAATTTGTCATACTTAATTTTATCAACTATGGATGTTAATTCTTCATTCTCTTTCTAGCTAATTTATTCTCACTCTCACGATATAGGGAGAACGGCAGAAATCAGCAGTCGGAAGTAGTCCATAGCTGGTTGCTGTGAGGCGATCGCCTGTGCTTTTGGACTCAATAGGTGAAACCCGAAGCCACAGCTTTTAATCAATCTGTAATATCTTCATAATTGAGCTAGCAGAAACACGGAAGAATTTTCAAAAATTTAAGCTTATTTTAATAAATAGAGATGCGCTCCTAGAACTATAAGTAGCTACTGCTAATTGCAATTCAGCCGCACCGGATAAATTTGGTGATGTTCAATAGCTGCTACCCAGTCATTTGTGCCTCATCTTTACCAAATGACAAATGACCGATGACAAATTTATTGTCAGCTTTATCTAAAATTTCTATTTGACAATATATGAAACAATTACTGAGGCTGTTTATTCCCCTTGCTGGAATCGCTCTATTTCAGACAACCGCGATCGCTCAAGAAGCAGATGGGTGTTTTATGCTTGACTCTAGCGGACAGACAATTGACTTATCTACCGTTTGCGGTCAACCAAAAAAAATTTCGGCTCACGCTAGCGAATTTCAAGCAAAAATCAAGCGCCGCGAAAGTGGAATACCAGTTATTGACGTAACTTTTAACGGTCAACAAAAATTTGAGATGCTTTTAGACACGGGAGCTTCTCAAACCACCATCACGACTGAGATGGCGCAGGCGTTAGGAGTCGTTCCAATTGGTATGCACAAAGCACAAATTGCCAATGGCGATATTGTAGAATTCCCCATTGGACAGGTCACTTCGATGAGCGTTGGCAAGGCTATGGTTCGCGAACCGAAAGTTTCGATTACTGAAGGAGATCCACTATTGGGACAGAACTTCTTTGAAGATTATGACGTGGTAATTAGGCGAGATGTGGTGGAATTTCAGCCGCGTTAATCGGTTCTCGCAAAAACTCGGTCGTACTGTAAGACAATTTCTGCAATGACTTGAGTAATACTCTTACCATCAGTAATAATCTCAACTGCCCCAGCAGCTTTTTTCAATGGTGCAACCTCGCGATTGCTATCCTGCCAATCTCGCGCGGCAATATCCCGTTCTAGTTGTTCCAAGCTCACCTGTAGTTGTCCTTGAGCTAAAAAGTCTTGCTGTCGCCGTTTAGCTCTTTCTTGCACGGAAGCCGTCAAGAAAATTTTCAGGTCGGCATCGGGAAAAACCTGCGTGCCGATGTCTCGTCCTTCCGCCACCAAGCCACCTTTTTGTCCCCACTGCTGCTGCTGCTTGACCAAGACTTGCCGCACTTCTGGAATTGCCGCGATCGCAGATACATTTGCCGTGACATCCAAACTGCGGATCGCTGAAGTCACTTCGCGATCGTTAATCCAAACTCTTACGGGTTGTGCCGCGTCTGCGCTAGCAGCTAATTGAATTTCGCACCGATTTGCTAGTTCTGCGATCGCGCACCGATCCGTGACTGAAATTCCCGACTCTAAAACCAACCACGTTAAGGCGCGGTACATGGCTCCCGTATCGAGGTAAACTAACCCCAACTCCCGCGCTACCGACCGCGATACAGTTGATTTACCGACTCCTGCCGGACCATCAATGGCGACAATCGGCTGGCGATCGCGCAAAATTATGTTGTCGATTAACCGCGTCGTTCCTACTCGTGCGGCAACCGCGATCGTGCCTGCTTCCTCTACTCTGTTCACTGGTCGTAACGTATCAGGATGTACTAACTCCAGATACTCTACTGCCACTCCCTCAGCCAGCGCAAGTACTTGCTCTACAGTTGTTAATAAAGTTTGGCGATCGCGCTTTCCGGCAACAAAAGCTTGTTGTGCCTGCTGCAAACTGCGATATATATATGATGCTCGTTCTCTTTGTTCTGGAGATAAATACTGATTGCGAGAACTCATTGCCAACCCCGATGCTTCCCGCACTGTAGGACAGCCAACAATCTCGACTGGCAAACTTAAATCTCGCACCAACCGTCGAATAATCGCTAATTGCTGTCCGTCTTTCTGACCAAAATACGCTCGACTCGGCTGGACTATATTTAACAATTTGGTCACGATCGTCGCTACACCCTGAAAATGCCTTGGACGCGATTTACCGCACAATACTGAAGTCATTTCTTCGGGTGGGATGACTTGAGTCAGTTGGGAGTTGGGAGTCGGGAATCGGGAGTCGGGAGTCGGGAGTCGGAAATTGGAAATCGGAAGTAGTTTTGCTCCCTCAGCTCCCTCAGCTCCCTCAGCTCCCTCAGCTCCCTCAGCTTCCTCTACTCTCTCCCCAATCCCCAGATCCTCGGCAGTGGGAGCAAAAATAACGTCAACGCCAGCTCGATCGCAGAGTTGGCGATCGCTCTCTAGTTGGCGCGGATATTGTTGATAATCTTCTGTAGGTCCGAATTGCAGTGGGTTGACAAAAATACTGACCACTACAAAGTCATTTTCCTGCCGCGCCCGTTGCATCAAGCTTAAATGTCCGGCGTGTAAAGCACCCATCGTCGGAACTAAACCGACGCTAATCTCAGCTGAAGCAGCTAGATTTCGCTTAGCTTCTGCTTTCAACACGCTTAAGTAACAGCGTAATGCTGCAACTGTTGCAAACAGACGCACCAATACCCCCTCTGTTTTAGTCTCAACCCGACTCTATTGTAGAGCAGATCGGAAGAGGGGTGAGGAGTGAGGAGCGAGGAGCGAGGAGTGAGGAGTGGGGGGAGGAGAGTGGTGCATGGTGTGGGAAGTGTGGGAAGTGTGGGAAGACACTCGAAGAATTTTCGAGAGCGCTCTCCCTTGTCCCCCTTGTCCTCCCTCTCTCGCTCCTCGCTCCGGACTTCGTCCCGCTTCGCTAACACTCCTCGCTCCTATCTTCCCAAGACTTCAACTCGCACGGAGGCAACACCCGAACCAGCCATACCGAGGACGCGAGCGGCGGCGGCGGAGAGGTCGATAATGCGACCGCCAATGTAGGGACCGCGATCGTTGATGCGGACTACAATTGAGCGACCCGTTCCCGTGTGGGTGACTCGTACCCGCGTCCCAAAGGGTAAGCTTTTGTGGGCAGCAGTAAGGGCATTTTGGTTGTAAGTTTCGCCGTTCGCCGTGCGATTTCCGTGGAAACCAGGACCGTACCAAGAGGCAACTCCATTCAGGACGGCGCGCACTGGTGCGAAAGCAATATTTTGTGGCTGCGATCGCTTGGGTTCTGGCATTCCTGCCACTTCTTTGAGGGGCGGAGCATTCCCTAAGAGTCGCCGCAAGCGGTTAGTGGCTTGTAATGCCTCGTCTGATAGTTTTTTCTTGTTCTGTTCTGGTAGTCTGGTATCCGCATCAACTGCTACCAGTTTTTTGCCGTCAATTGCAATCTCATAGCGTTCTGATGCTTTTTGGGCATTAGATTTGCCACTAT
>NZ_JBOFLP010000244.1:0-4571 GCF_051657925.1 Chroococcidiopsis sp. | reverse complement strand
ACTTTAAGAAACATCTATAAACGTTATGCCGATACTGAGGTTATTAAAGGCATAGATCTTGATATAGGCGATCGCGAATTTGTTGTCTTTGTCGGTCCCTCCGGCTGTGGAAAATCAACTTTGTTACGGGCGATCGCGGGACTGGAGGAAATCACATCTGGCGATCTACTCATTGATGGCGTGAGAGTGAATGACGTGCCACCAGATAAACGCGGGTTGGCAATGGTGTTCCAAACCTATGCCTTATACCCACACATGACGGTAGCAGAGAATATGGCGTTTAGTCTGCGCCTAGCGGGTGTTCCCAAGGCTCAGCGTCTTGAAAGAGCGAAAGAAGTTGCCCGTATCCTTCAATTAGAACCGCTATTAAATCGGAAACCCAGAGAACTATCGGGAGGACAACGCCAACGGGTAGCGATCGGTCGGGCTTTGGTGCGCAAACCTAAAGTCTTTTTGTTCGACGAGCCGCTGTCAAACTTGGATGCAGCCTTGCGCGTACAGATGCGGATCGAACTTGCTAGCCTACATGATACTTTGCAAGCCACGATGATTTACGTGACGCACGATCAAGTGGAGGCGATGACACTAGCTGACAAGATTGTAGTGTTGCAGAGTGGCATTGTCGAGCAAGTCGGCTCGCCGTTGGAACTGTACCACCATCCCCGGAATTTATTTGTGGCTGGATTCATCGGTTCGCCTAAAATGAATTTTTTCTCAGTTACTGTGACAGCTGTGAATGATTCTGGGACAACAGTTGCACTGCCTAGTGAGGCAACAGTCACAATTCCCGTCCAGCCTGGATTGTCGGTAGGCGATCGCGCCACGCTGGGGATTCGTCCCGAACATTTGCGACTCGATCGCCATAACGTTACGCTCAACGGTGAAGTGCTTGTTGTAGAACGATTGGGTGGAGAAACTTTTCTCTATGTCAAGATTGCGGGTGGCGACACCTTAATTGTCCAAACAGACGGAGATAATCCCAGCCGGATGCACGATCTCGCACCGCTCCAGATTAATGGCGATCTCTGCCATTTATTTAACCAGCAAGGTGAAGCCATTCCTAAAGTCCATCGCCACCATCTAACTTCTAATGAACTCCATGAACAGCAATATCAGCACAGGCTCAACAATTAAGCTGAATGAAGCTTCCTTATCTCGTTTGCCAAACAACATCCGCGTTCCCCATTACGATCGCCACCAAATAATTAATGGCATCGTCCATATTGGTGTGGGTGGATTCCATCGAGCGCATCAGGCGTTATATCTTGACAATTATTTACATCAAAATCGCGATCGTGAATGGGGTATCTGCGGAGTAGGACTGCTGGAATTCGATCGCCGGATGCGCGATGCACTGCATTCTCAGGATTGTTTGTATACTTTGGTGGAACGCTCGACCGAAGGCGATTGGGCGCGTGTTATTGGCTCGATTACACGATATCTCTTTGCTCCAGATAATCGCCAAGCAGTTATTGACGCACTGGCAGATCCTCACTGTCGAATTGTGACGCTGACGATTACGGAAGCAGGCTACTACTACATTGAAGGTAGCGGCGAATTTGATGCTAACCATCCGACAATCCAGCACGATCTGCAACATCCAAATGAGCCAATCGGAGTCTACGGCTTTTTGACAGCAGCACTGGATAAGCGTCGCCAACAAGGATTGCCACCGTTTACGGTGTTATCCTGCGACAACTTACAAGGCAACGGTAACATCGCCCGCAAAATGTTAACTGCCTTTGCTCAGATGCAAAATCCAGAACTAGGAAATTGGATTAGCGATCGCGTGACCTTTCCTAACTGCATGGTCGATCGCATTACTCCAGCTACAACAGCAGCCGATCTCAAAATGGTGGCGGAGCAATTTCAGATTGATGATGCCTTTCCAGTGGTGGCAGAACCATTTCTTCAGTGGGTCGTTGAGGATAACTTTTGTGCAGGTAGACCCGATCTAGAATCTGTGGGCGTACAAATGACCGATGACGTTCATCCTTACGAGATGATGAAAATTCGGTTACTCAACGCTAGTCACTTACTCATAGGCTATCTCGGCACTCTAGCAGGCTACACCTACGTGCATGAGGTAATGTCAGATCCAGCGATTCGACAAGCCGTCGATCGCTTGATGACAGAAGTTACACCCACACTTCAACCCGTACCAGGAATCGATTTAGACGATTACAAACAGACTTTAATTCAACGATTTGCCAATCCCAAGATTCAAGATCGATTGCCGCGCCTATGCCTCAATAGTGCTGCTAAGATGCCAAAATTCATCCTCGGTTCGTTGCGTGACGCACTCAGACAGGATGGGGCGATCGATTATATGAGTCTGACAATTGCTGCTTGGTTCCGTTACCTCAAGGGACAGGACGATCGCGGCAATCCAATCGAGATTGATGACCCAATGGCAGATATTTTGACACAACGCGCCCGCTCTGGCGGCTCCGATCCTAGACCATTGCTGAGTCTATCTGAGATTTTTGGTGACTTGTCGCGATCGTCGCGTTTTGTGGAGACAGTTGGAAATTACTTACGCAATTTGGATGAATTTGGAGCCAAAGGAACGCTAGCGAGGTAGCGATCGTTTCCTACTGTTCTCTTGTTCCAACTAACTGTATTTTTCAAAACATATTTCATGGATAGACACCCCTATGCTGAATTCGAGGCTAGATCGAGAATCAATTTAGCGATATGACTACGGCAGCTACCCCAAATGCAAGTTTCTATATCAACGATCGCAACTACTGGATTAACGGTGCGGCGCTAGCCTATGTTGTGGGAGGATATAGCTTTGCCATCTTCTGCCTTGTGCAGCATTTATGGTGGTTAAACCTCTTGGGTACGGTGTTATTAACCCATACGCTAATTTGGGCAGCATACTTCGTCCATGAATTTATTCATGGCAACATTTTTCGTACCCCGCGTTGGAATAGTGCATTTGCTCAGGTAATGTTGTTTCTGACGGGTTCTTGCTACAGTCGTTATCGCGATGTTGCTAGCAACCATTTAGCCCATCATAAAAACAGGGCTGACTTCTCTGCCTTTTCCCTACCAGATTTTCTTCATGCTGCGCCAAAACCGCTAGTGCGCCTGATTGTAGCGTTGGAATGGCTTTATTTTCCTGCCGTTAACTTTTTGTTGCGTTGGTTCAATGTCCTGTCTCCATTTTTGGGACAACAGCGCCGAGATGAACGAGTGCGTAACGGCTTGCTGTTATTACTGCGAGGTAGTCTATTTACAGCTTTAGCTATCTACTCTCCCCGTGCCATTGTTCTTTACTTTTTCGCTTATATCTGCTTCATCAATATTCTCAGATTTATCGATTGTTTTCAGCACACGTACACTGTTTTTCAGCTAGGTCAGTCCTTACCGCAATACAGTTTGGAACATGAGGAGGCGAATACTTTCTCTAACCTCATTTCTCTGCGTTGGTCTTGGCTGAATGTATTGCTGCTAAACTTTGGCTATCACAACGCCCATCATCGAGTTATCCGTTGTCCTTGGTATCTTTTGCCTAAATTAGATGCTGAATTATACCCCCGCAATTATCGTCAGTACGTGACGCTACCTCAACTCATCGCTAACTATCATCGCTTTCGGATTCATCGCTTATTCTACGGTCAAGGAACGGTTGTGGATACCGAGAAGGGGTTGAATCTACACAACTTTGTCGGGGCAATTGGAGTATCTTTTCTATTTTCGCGGGAGCCGATAGACTGGTTGAAGCTTGCTGCTAGTCACAGTGATGGCGCGCTAAGCATTCGCGAAGTGTAGCGCAGAAAAGACTCGATCCCCCCACCCCCCCTTAAAAAGGGGGACAATATTCCCCCCTTTTTAAGGGGGGCTAGGGGGGATCTTCGAGGATCTAATACTTTTAACAGAACCGGATTTGGCAATGCCCTACACTTGAGTTTCCGAAGGACATCCTGGTTTTCGCCTTGCTGCTAAATACTCGGCGATAATTTGCCGATATCTTTCCTTACCAAAAATAGTGTAGTGACCGGGATAAACCGTCTCTATTGGTAGTTTTTCTAATCGTTCGTAGGTCGCAATATAAGTAGGAATATCGCTGCAATGGAGTTCGTCTAACAACTCGCCATCATAAATTACATCTCCTGAAAACAAATCTTGCGCTCTAGGTTCATATAAAGCAATACAGCCGGGAGAATGTCCTGGCAAATGTAGCACCTCGAAAGCGCGATCGCCTAAATCTAATACGTCTCCTGCTTGTAGAATTTGTGTAGGTTCGGTTGCCTTTAAAGTATACGTTTCGATCGTGAATCCAGGGCAAGGTAGCAAGTCAAAATGTTCTTCTAATACCCAGCCTTGTGCTGGCGTACATAACGCCTCATAATCATCTCCTTTTTGTAGTGCTTCGGCTTCGGCTGCATGAATGGCACGGTGGTCAAATTCATGCATCCCACCTGCATGATCGAAGTGAATGTGAGAGGCGATCGCCAACAACGGTTTATCGATTAAACTAGCAATGTATTGCCGCAAACTCGCAACCCCTAGCCCAGTATCGATCAAAAGATCGCGATCGCGACCTTTAATTAACCAGAGAT
>NZ_JBOFLP010000243.1:0-2454 GCF_051657925.1 Chroococcidiopsis sp. | reverse complement strand
AATCGCTCTCAAGTTTTTGAATCAGCCCAGTACCGTAGGATTCGCTCTCAAGCAAGACCGGCAGCACGTAGCAAACTGCTTGTTCGATTCTTAAATAAATCGGCGGCTGGGTCGCAAAAAACTGATAGATCTGCTCAATTGTCATAGACTCATTTTTTGAAAGCGATCGCGTACTTCATTTCAATCTCACTTTAATTGTTCCCTCAACTGCCTCAATTCTTTCTTATCGTTGTAGGAGAGTTGCTCGATTTGGTTCGACTAATTACCGCTCTCCCTCGTTGACATAAATGCGACAGTTGACGAGCGATAACTGCCAAGAGGGTAGCTGATGCTTACTAGCCCAAGCAGTTCTTTTAGCAATAATTAATATTCTGTAAATAAAGAAAAGTAGCAAAATTTTGGCTGGTGCAAGAGCGCTCTTCGTCGAATGATTCTAGTCCAGGCAACCCTGGCACATGGCTAACTACGGAAGCTAGCATGAGTGCGAACGCTAACTCTAAATTGGCTGCTTGCAGTTTGCCTAAATTTTCCCCACTGCTAGGGGCTGGTGAATTGCAACTTAGAGGTAATGAAACTTTGCCGCATCTGGTCAAGCAAACAATCGCAGAGCACCCTGCGTCCGTTGAAATTCTGGGATCGAAGCGATATGTGTTTCTTGAGAGCCTCAACTAAAAAAACTCCCCCAGATACGAGTTTTAAAGTCTGAGGGAGATTTGAGAAATTACAGAATTTGTCAAGCAGGTGCTTGTACTCGTTTTTGCAACCAGCGGAGAACAGCAGCTTTCTCTAAAAGTCCAACTAGTACGCCATTTTCCCCAATTACAGGTAGCGCTGAGTGCTGCTGTTGTTCTAGTATTTTTACTGCTTCTAGTAGAGATTGCTCGGATTGAATCATCGCCGATGGTTCGATGGGTTGCATCAATTCTCGAACTTGGGTTTGTGTCCAACGTGAAGTAGGAACCACTCTTAAAGCATCTAGAGTAATCGTACCAACCAGTTGCCCTTCAAGATCGGTGACTAAAAACCTCTCCCACTTACCATGACCAAGAATCGATTCAACAGCAAATTCTCGCAGAGAAAGATCGGCTGATACTATTGGGCTGTCAAAATTTACTGCGTCTGCTACCTTAAAATTCTTTAGTGTTGACTGCAATGTAGCAGATTGGGCAGTTCTGCTGGCATTTTGAAGTAAAAACCAACCTAATATTAAGTTCCAGAAGTTACCAAAACTACCTAACAATACTAGGGGAATTAAGCCAGAGGCGATCGCCAACCAGCCAATGAATTGCCCTACTCTACTGGCAAAGACAACACCTTTTTCAGGATTACCCGTAATTTTCCAAACTAGTGCTTTGAGGATGTTACCCCCATCCAAAGGTAAGCCAGGAATTAAGTTGAACAGCGCCAGCGCCAAATTCACGTAAGCCAACGTTCCTACAACTGCGGCGAAAGGTGCTAGTAATGGGACGCTGGCGTTAATTGTTGTCAATATCCCGAACAACAATAAACTAACTAAAGGACCAGCGATCGCTACCCAAAACGCTTCACTCGGAGTTTTTGATTCTTTCTCCAGGCTAGCAAGACCGCCAAACAGAAATAGAGTTATCGATTTAACTTCAATTCCCTGTCTGATGGCAACGAAACTGTGTCCTAATTCGTGCGCTAAGACTGAAGCAAATAGCAATAGAGCGGTAGTTAATCCCAACAACAAGGGTAGCAAACTACCCCCAGCAGGGAATTGCGTTGCTAACCCACTGGTATAACTCCAAGTCACCAAGCCCAAAACCAAAAACCAGGATGGGGCGACATAGAAGGGAATTCCAAATAGATTACCAACGCGAATAGTGCCGTTCATATAAAGCACCTCTAAACTTGAACTTTGAGAATTTGAGCAGTTTGGGATCGGCACGACACGGCTTGTCGTCAGACCTTTTCTCTCTTTCTCCATCTAGCGTAACGAATTGTAAAGAAGCTTTAAACTATTTAACTATCGTAGTATCCGTCCGCTCAAGTGCGGTTAACAAGCATCGTCAGGAAAACGATCGCCCCTTCCAGATAGCAGAGAACAAATTGACCCGACTTATTCTAATTTTTGTTGTTTGAGGGCGATCGCTGCGGTTGCATCGAGGCTAGTTATAACTGTCGCACTGTGGAATGAGAATGCGACGATCGATGAGTTCGTCCATCGTAGCTTGGACTTTAGCTATTACTGATGAGGGCGGAGTATGGTGAACATTTTTGTTCAATTGTCATTTCTTGTGGATCGGCTTCCAAAGGACATACGCGCCAAATAATAGGTGTTAACCATACCTCGCTTTTAGAGCTGATTTATAAAGTAAGACTTAAGCGGTTAGTCGTCTCAGCATCAGCCGCACCATAGCAGCATAAACCATAGACTCGCTTACTTCCGATAACAGTTCATAATCCTTGCTTAAACGCCGATAACGTCCTAAC
>NZ_JBOFLP010000242.1:0-4026 GCF_051657925.1 Chroococcidiopsis sp. | reverse complement strand
GCTTTTTTCCTAGAACTCGCCATGATACGCCTTCTCTTCGCACTCATCCTCTAGTTCTAAATCTGCCTCTGCCTCCTCCAGCTTTTCGGGGTCTGCGTTACAAGCTGATTCATGTCGCCCAATAGCAACAAGTTCCTCATCTGAAGTGCGATCGCATTTCCTAAGACTTACCTTTCTCGAAGCGTCCGCAACGCGATTTTGAATTGTTTTGAAATGGCTCTCTACCGTGCGATGCCAGTCTTCTCGGTTTCTTTTGTCTAATTCCATGCAGATACCGACCGTGAAACGCTGGTCGTAGTTAGGATCGTGCCTGTAGTCCGCTCCTGCCTCACAGTGACGGTTTTGGCAAACCACAAATTTGTCGCGGTGAAGATTGTAATCTGGGATGACCAGCTTGATCAGACTTAAGTTAACCAGTCCGCTGTCATGACAACAAAAACATTTCCACCTGGGAGTCCATAGTTCTCTGTCTTTCTCAACACCCTCCAAGTCGGGACGAACGGGTTCGCGGGGGAATTGTGGCAGCGTCATAGATTTTTACTCCCTTCATCTCCATAAATGGCTGTGGCGCATACTTCAAAAGCATCTACTTCAAATGCCCAATCGTAAAAAGTTTTGCGCTGCTCCCTTAGAGCCTCGTTCTCGTGAATCCACTCAGAACCGCGATTAAAAGCTGCCCAAATCCACTCTTCAAATCGCGGGTCACTGCGCCAGTCGTACTGCTGTGCGATCGCCTGCTTCTTCGCCGCCTTGCCAGCAGGGGACTTTAAAAATCTCTGATGCCAATCCCTAATGTCTTCCTCACGAGCAAGGAAGCGTTCTAGGCTGATAATCTCCTCCCCTGGCTCCCCGTTCTTAGCTGTCAGCTTTTTCCATTCATCTCTAACAAACTTTTCAAAATTCTCTCTCTCGCTGTCTGAGAGAGTCTGAATAAAGTCTGTATAAGTCTTATTAGTCTGAGGAGAGCTGGAATCTTTATTAGAAGAGGGTTTGTGGGATTGATTTTCCCGCTTGTGGGACTGTGCATCCCGCCTGTGGGAATTCATATCCCGCTCGTGGGACTGTGCATCCCACTCATGGGAATCCTGTTCCGCTTGTGGGATACCTGTCCCATCCGTGGGACACTTTTTATCTAAGGGAAAAGAAATAACCTTTTTAGAGTCCTTGAGGACTATTCCATGTGTGGCTTCCCACTCTTGATATCCTTTTTGCTTTAGTTCGTCTACAGCACGATAGAAAGCAGATTTACTAATCCCCCACTCCTGGCAGAACGCTAGAACATTTGGAATTACAAACTTTGAACCTGGCGGTCTTGTGACTCGCTTAATGGCTAACAGATAACCAGCAGTAGTGAGAAGCTTGTCTTTGTACCACTGCCTAATTTCTGCTTCAGTGAGGCGATGGAAGGGAACTTCAAGCTTTTGGCTTTGTGTTTTAGTCATAATTACACTTCCTCACCCGTAACCTTAATTTCAAAACTAATAACTGCTGCCTCAATGTCTGCTAGTGCCTCCAGCTCCCTAGCAGTCCCAAATAAGTGCAATCGTTTTTGATGTTGTGGGTAAAAAGCTGAGTAAATCAGAATTTGACCTAGAGCTGATTTCCACTCATTAATTCGCTTGACTTCGATAATTTCTGTTTTAGTTAGCAAATCGATGCGCCCAGATGGAGTGGCAACTTCCACTAACCCGCCTAGCTGTGCATGGAGGTAATCGCGTATCTGCTGCTCAACTCTAACAGGAGATTTGATTTTAACCGTGAAGCTTGGGTTGGCTCGATTAATTTTGGCAATAGCCTCATACACACTACTCTCTGGAATCTGCCAACTTGTAGCAAACTCTTTTACATTAAGGGGAGCGCCATTTTGTATATCCTCTAGGTGTAATGCAAAATAAACAAAAGCTGTGTTGACAATTAATCCTGCTTTACGTAAGGCGATTAACTCTGCTTTCTGCAACGGATAGAATTCTCCCTCAATCTTTCCCTGCGAATCCTTTTGCAGTCTAGGTATCATGACTCCACCCCCATCTCCGCCTTTTGGCTGATAGAGGTAAAGCCGAAGGCGGCTAAATTAGTGCTAACTCTTTCCCTAAATCGTGGTAGTATTCCCATGTTGATGTGATTTTCAAACGTTTATTTGCTCCCCGCGTCCTGGTCAGAGGAACGGGGTAAGTTTTTAAGTAGCCCTAGCAAGACCCAGGTAATCCCTGCTAGTATGGAGTCAATCAGAGTAGGATCGTAGGCTCTTGCTTTGCTATTGTGAAATACTACAATACTTTTTGCGAAATAGCAATGACTTTGCCATATCACCAGCAGGTTTTAATTGATGCCGTACAACTTACGCTTGACAGGACTAACGTTTCTGCGGCGGAGCTTGCTGAAACCAGCGGCGTAAACGGCAGCAGCCTGAGTAGGTTCATGAATGGGAAGCAGGATTTGAAAGCTGGCGATTACTTTGCATTACTTAATGCTCTGCCAGACTTTGCTAGGAAGGCGGCTACTACTCGATTAGGGATAGAAGATTCTACCGATTTGATCGCGCTAATCCGCGCTGCCTCTCCCAAGGAAAAGGCAGCGGTGTTGAACCTCATGGCTGACTGGATCGAAAGCCGTGGTTCTACGGAGACGAAGCTGATGCCAGAGGCAGTATGATAACTGCTGCTAATTACTCTGATAGTAAAAAAATTGTGGACGAGCAGCAGTTTAACAAAAACTTAGATGAATTAGAAAGTCTGCTAGAGAAGTGCAATCGCCTACCGCCGGACAAAAAAGCGCAGCTATTGAAGTCTTTACTGGGCGACCAAGCTATATCTGTGGTATTCGGAAACAGCAACTTATATGCCGATACCATTTACCAGATCAACGTTTCGGATAACAATCAGGTGGCACAGCTATTCAGGACTCTTGCTCAGAAAATAACAAATGAAATAGACGGGAACTCGCAATCGGGTTCTAGCTAGTAGGTTTTAGACAGGTAATTTTGGATTCAATTTAAACAAAACTTTTGGAAGCGATCGCCCTCAACGCGGTCGCATTGTAATTTTAGGGAGCGATCGGCAGACTGCTTAAAGCATGTACTAGTTAAATAGTACAATTCCGTAATTCTACGGTTTTACCCAATCCTTATCAAAAATAGAATCAGTTTAATTAATTTAGTATTCGTAGAAAATTACCGTGGTTTCACATCATAATTTACTGCCTGCTTCAGATGGAGAGGAGGTAGCCAACTTGTCTATGGATGATGAGGCAGGACTTGCTCAGTGTTGGATTGGTGAAGGGTTGGGGATGAGAATTGCGATTGGAAATTATCAAAGGAGTTCTTTGACCGGACAGATTAGGAGTATGAATTGTAAAGAAATAGGGGAAATACTAGAGGTTATGGCTGAGTGTTTATCTAATTAAAGGTAGCTTTAAAGAAAGCTATTTTCGGATCTACTAATAGCTTTCTCCGTCTATTGATTTTGGAGCCAAGCAGCTAAATCGGCAGCATTGTTGAAATCTAGTAGGGCAACTCCCAATTCCTCAAGCTGAGCAGTAGTTAGATTCTGAACCTGGAGTTGTAAATCTAGAGTGAGTGTACCAATCCGTCTAGTTAGTAAACGTAGGGTATGCAGCAGGGCTTCCTCTCGCCTTCCCTCTTGGATAATTTCTTGATACATTGGCGCTTCTCTCATCACATCTTCCCTCAAGAACTGACGAATTGTATCGTTATCAAAACGCAAACTGGCTAATATTCCCGTACAAGCTGCGATATTACTTCTTTGCTCCCGCTCCTCAATCATATCCAACTGAGATGCAACTTGCTCCAACAGAGCGTTAGGAGAATTTGACTGGGCTAGTACCGCTAAGGGCAGTAGTGCGGGGTTTGCTAACAAAGGAGCTGGGTCTTAGACCTCTTGCAAAAGGGTAGGGAAAGGTGAGATAAGTAGATTAAAACTATGAGCTACAATACTGTCAAACACCTAAAACCATCAGAATTTAAGCGTTTATGTGGGGTGCGACCGGAGACGTTTGAGGCAATGATGT
>NZ_JBOFLP010000241.1:0-10311 GCF_051657925.1 Chroococcidiopsis sp. | reverse complement strand
ACCCCTCCTTTGCTATCTCGTAAACAGCGAGTTTGGATTACAATTTTTAGCGCTGCTATTTGCTTGTTGCTACGCTTCAGTGGCTTATTACAGCCTTTGGAGTGGGCGGCTTTAGATCGGTTTTTTCGCCTGCGTCCTTGGGAAGCACAAGACGCACGGATGGCAATTGTGGCGATCGATGAGGCAGATTTACAGCAAGTCGGGCAGTGGCCCTTACCAGATAGGGTAGTTGCAGAATTGCTGCAAAAAGTGAGTGTTGGCAAGCCTCGCGCTATAGGTTTAGATATTTATCGCGACTTGCCGGTACCTCCAGGTCAGCAGAAATTACGCCAAGCTTTGACTACCATTGACAATTTAGTTGGCATAGAACAACTGGGCGATCGCTCCAAGGTCGCCCCATCGCCCTTTTTGGAGCGACTGGATCGCGTTGGTTTTAACAATGTTGTCTTAGATGCTGATGGTAGGGTGAGGCGAGGGTTGCTGTACTGGTCTACACCTACAAAACTACATGAAAGCTTTGATTTGAAATTAGCTTTAACGTACCTGAAAGCAGAAGCGATCGCGTCCCCATTAATCGAGAAGAATTTTCAGGCGTTGCGTTTGGGTCAAGCCGTGTTTCACCGCTTTCAGCCTCACGATGGTAGCTATGTCGGTGCTGATGCTGGTGGATATCAAATTCTCGCTAACTTTCGTCACCCCAGCACGAATTTTCTCCGAGTGTCGATGAGTGACGTACTGGCTAAGCGAGTACCAGCAGAAATATTTTGCGATCGCATTGTCATTATTGGTTCTACTGCCCCTAGCTTAAAGGATTTTTTCTATACTCCCGATAGCGCCAGTCCCCTATGGGGAGCAGCTCAACCGATTGCCGGAGTAGAACTACATGCGAATTTTGTTAGCCAAATTGTCAGCGCAGCTTTAGGAGAACGCCCCTTAATCCACGTCTGGTCGGACTTTTGGGAAAGCATGTGGATAGTGGCTTGGATCGTGGTAGCAGCAAATCTCAGTTGCCGTTGGCAGATCGTCTATTCCACAATTTACGTGCTGCTGGCGGCTTTATGCTTAATTAGCATTACTTATCTTGCTTTTCTTCAAGGTTGGTGGCTGCCTATTGTCCCACCTTTACTGGCGCTATTTGCTGTATCCGGTCTAATGACTGCTTGCAACGCTCAGTTGCAAGAGAAGTTCAAGCGCTCTAAAGATTTTTTGCAGGGGATAATTGATACAATTCCCGATCCGATTTTTGTCAAGAATAAAAAGTATCGTTGGATCGTATTGAATGAAGCTTACTGTCGCCTGATTGGTTATCCGTTAGCAGAATTAATTAATAAGTCGGAAGCCGATTTTTTTTCTCCCCAAGAAGCAGAAGTTTTTCGCCAGCAGGACGATCTGGTTTTTCGTAGTGGCACGACCATGGAACACGAAGAAGAATTTAGCGATGCCAGCGGGACGACTCATTTAATTTCTACGAAGCGATCGCTCCATCGAGATGCGGCTGGCAATCTATATCTAGTGGGTGTTATTCGAGATATCACGGCACGCAAGCGGTTGGAAGAGGAACTGAAGCGTCAGACGGCGGATTTAGTCCAATATAATACCGAGCTACAGCTTTCCGAACAAAGACTCCGCCATCTGGCTTTACACGATCCACTGACTGGTTTACCAAATCGACAGCTATTCCTCGAACATCTGAACCAGTCAATTGCTTGGGCGCAAAGCCATCAGTTGTTGGTAGGGCTATTGTATATCGATCTAGATGGTTTCAAACAGGTCAACGATACTTTAGGACATGACTGGGGCGATCGCTTGTTAGTTGCTGTTTCCCAAAGACTATCGGGGTGTTTGCGTCACAGCGATATTGTTTCTCGTTTGGGTGGTGACGAATTTACCGTTATCTTGCCTGCAATTCCAGAAGTCAGCGTTGCCGAAAAAGTAGCAAATAAGATTTTGGTAACTCTGTCCGAGATTTTTGCGCTTAACGAACAAGCTCTTTCAATTACAGCTAGTGTGGGAATTGGCGTTTACCCCCTGCATTGCAACACTATTGATAGTCTGATTAAGCAGGCTGATACTGCAATGTACCGAGCAAAGCAGCTAGGAAAAAACTGCTATCAGATAGCGGTTGCTATCTCTAGGTAAAGCTAGTTTGTGCTAGCGATCGCAACACGCAAATTCCGCTAAAGATAGATTAGCTTCAATTGCCTTGGCATTAATGTTTTGTTTATATAAATGTTTTGTTTACCTCTGCTGAGAGCTAGATGCAAAACTACGTTGCCTTTAGCTGAAACGACTTTCTAGCTTTAGGAATTTAACTTGAATCAATAATTTTTACTTCTCTCTATAGAGAGACTAGCTCTTCTTTCTGCGGATAGAGTGAGATTTAATTTGCTACTGAATAAAATCATGTCTGTTCCGTAAATTGCTCGATGTGATTGTAGTACCTATAAGAGATAACCACATATTGTTTATCTTGGTTGTTTATCTTGGCTTTCTACATTAGATCGTGAGAGAGGCGATCGCATATAGCAATCTGGCTCAAACCAATTAAATGTATAAAAGATGCAAAAACTACATTAACTGCTAGTAAAAACACTGAGAAATTCTAGATAAAATATGGAGTATGTACATGCGTAGCAGTCCAACAGCAGCCATGTCCGACAGTCTCAAAATTACTATACTTATAGTCGCGTTCGGCTTGCAATTGGTTGCTTTTTGGATTGCTGGCAGCATTGATACCTTAGTCAATTTTTTTACTAATTTCTCGGACACCCCTCCTGCGATCGAACAAATTAGCCAGCTCTACCAACCGCCAAGCTCAATCGGTAGTCCAAGTAGAACGATCGGATCTGGTACGAGATAAGCAAATTGGTTGTTAAGTTGCGGTCGGTTCCGATTTCCACCACTGTTCGTACTGTATAAGAGTATGAGCTTGCCAGTGAGCTTCGGTATGAGGATAATCTAAGCGGTAATGTCCGCCTCGGCTTTCGGTACGAAAGGCAGCACTTTTGAGAATTAAGTAAGCAATATCGAGTAGATTGCGGGTTTCGCTCCACAGACGCAAAGACTGCTCTACCTCAAGCAAATTGGCGGGAAGATTGGCTGAAAGATCGGAAACATTGATATGGGCTGGTTGTCCAGGTGGAAGTTGAAGCAAAAACTGACTCAAGGGCAGGGTAATAAATGCTTGTTGCCACAATTGTACCTGCGCGATCGCCCGCTCTAATCCTTGCTGTTCGCGGCAGATACCCGCACTCTGCCAGACCAAACGCGGCAGTTCGTAACGGATAGCTTCAATTGTGGTTTGCTGGCTCAGCCAATCAATCTCTGACAAGCTAAACGACAAAGGGTAAAGACTAAAATCCGATCCGGTGTATTCGTCCTTCCTCCCTTCTACTTCATCTTTCAACAGAGCCATCTGCGCCCCAAAGACGACACACTCCAGCAAAGAATTACTTGCTAAACGATTCGCGCCGTGGACTCCCGTACTAGCTGTTTCTCCGACAGCATACAAACCAGGGATTGAAGTGTGGTTCGTTAAATCTGCGGCAATTCCGCCCATCCAGTAGTGGGCGGCGGGAGCAACTGGAATTGGCTCCTGAAAAACATCTATGCCCCAGTGCTGACACACTTGAACGATATTGGGAAACCGCTGACGAATTTTTGCCTCTGGAATCGATCGCAAATCTAACCAGACGCAGGCAGTAGCAGGATCGGCTGAGGTACGCTGCAAATGACTGTATATGGCACGACTAACAACGTCTCTGGGTGCTAGCTCTCCTGCTGGGTGATAGTCAAAAGCAAAGCGCCTACCCGTATCATCCATTAAATGCGCTCCTTCACCGCGTACCGCTTCGCTGATTAAGAATCGGTCTGCTCCAGGTTTGGTCAGAGCAGTCGGGTGAAACTGGACGAATTCTAAGTCTCGCAGCATGGCTCCAGCCCGCCAAGCGATCGCCACGCCATCACCCGTACTCAACTTGGGGTTGGTTGTCTGGGCGAAAACTTGACCCCCGCCACCTGTTGCTAGGACGACAGCACGAGCGCGCAACCAGAGAATGCGATTGCTATCAAAGAGACTAATACCTTCACAGTGTCCAGTTTGGGGGTTAAGCCACAGACTTAAAACTATGGTTTGGGGAATAACTTGAATGTTCTGGCGTTCGAGAACCCGCGCTGTCAGGGTAGCAATGACCTGGCGACCAGTCGTATCGGCGGCGTGGAGGACGCGACGACGGGAGTGAGCAGCCTCTATGGTTAATGCTAATTCGCGATCGCGACGGTCAAAGGCAACCCCCATGTCTACCAAAGATTGAATGGATTCCGGTGCTTTGTGAGCCAGAAACTCTACAGATGCGCGATCGCACAACCCAGCCCCCGCTTGCAGCGTATCTTCTACATGCAACTGAGGAGAATCATCAGCCGCGATCGCCGCAGCAATTCCACCCTGCGCCCAGTCACTTGCAGACAGATTTATCGTTTCTTTTGCAATTAAACCGACGCGAAAGTGGCTTGGTAGACACAGTGCCGTGTAGAGTCCAGCGGCTCCGGCTCCTACGACTATGACATCAAAATGGTTGAGGTTTTGTAGCAAGGGTTGAGTGTTGAGTGTTGAGTGTTGAGTGTTGTTGGTTGACGAAAATAGGGAGTAGGGAGTAGGGAGCAGGGGTGTACGAGATAAAACTACAGGAAAGGGGATGCAAGCACACGTTCAATCAAAAGAATTATGTCGAGAGCCGGATATTTCGAGACATAATCAGCCCTTATTTCAATCCTATGCTTTCACGTCCGAGGTTCCCTGCTCCCTGCTCTCTGCTCCCTACTCCCTTTGAACGTTAACTGATAACTTTGTACAGATGTTACATGTAACGTCTCTACACAAATAACTGATAACTGAGTAAAAAATAACCCACTCTAGAAATAGGGTGGGCTGAGGCTAAATTGTCAATTCAAAAAGGATTTATCTGTAGATGCCGTTGTTATAGCGATCGTCACCCATTGTGTAGGCAGCTTCTACATCAGTAACGGTAAAGTTACCGAGATTAGCTTCTAGAGTTTGTTTTTGACGCTCGGATAATCCTGGCATCTCCATTACGTCCTCTACATTCTCGTAGGGAGCGTTTTGAACGATTTTACGAGCTAGAGTGGGATAAAGTCCCGGGTATCTCCGAAAAGCAGCAACGTTTGTGTTATTTAAATCGATTTTCTTGCCAAAGTCTGTTGCCAGCTTCGCATCTGCTCGATTTCCTAGTTGAGCTTGAGACTCTACAGCTAGGATTGGTACGGTACGCAGGCTAAAATCGCTGAGATTAGCAGCGATCGCGGGTTGGGATATGCCCAGCCATCCCAAACAACCTACCAATACACTCAAAATTGTTAATAAACGTATCAATTTTTTCACAGTTTCTCTACCTCTTTGCATCCAACTGAAATCAGCACACAGCTAGTATCAGAAACTAATATATAGCTTATTGACTACCTGAGTATCAGACAAGGCGATCGCCATCTGCAAAAATTTAAGCCAGTGCCGCAGCTAGCCAGAATAAGCTATCTACTAAAATTGTACTCAACACTGCTCCACTAAATGCCCACCAGTGAGTCTGTCGAGCGCGCAAGGAAAAGACTCCCCCTGCTAGCAACACCAACACTAAGACCGCTGCCCAACTCAACCCCCAAGGGGTATACAGTTGTGCTAAGGCACTACGAAGAATTGGTGCGACTAACGTTGGTTCGACCTGTACGACTTGCCTCCAGTAAGGGATTAGATCGGCGATGTAAAAGTAGAGGTCGGTGACGACTGTACCTAATAAAGAGCCTAGATAGAAAAAATTACCGACTTTGCCCCAATTACGCCGCAAACAGACGATCGCAAACGGTAGCCCGATCGCCTCAACAGGAAGATGTAGCAGTGGTTCCCAGCGCAACCATCCCCAATAAATCGAGCCAGCTAACCAACTCCAGCTAAACCCCAAGAGAATATCGCCCCATAAATGGCTAGAAGGACGAGACATCAATACCAAACTCAGCCACACCCAAATTAGGGTTATTCCCAGACTGAGTAGTGGTAGCGATCGCACCAGCGGCGCTTCGATAAAAACTGGTACAGATACCAAAAATACAGCCGCTCCAAATGCCCACCATGTTTGCTGCTTGGCTTTTTGAGCTGAGATGGATTGTACTAGATCTAAGTTTGACGATTCTAAATTTGACGGCTGGACGATGGGATCGCTCGTCTCAGTTGAGACTGAGCGAATCGTAGGTGTGGGAGTGGTGTAGGTAGGCAAAGTAGAATTAATCAATTGAATATTAAAATTTGTTACTTATTTTAATCTTATTCAATATATCACAATGTAAATCCCCCCCTGGGGCATATACATACTATCTCAATAATTATTGTTTGAACAGTTGTCAGCGATTAGGGAGTAGGGAGCAGGGAGCAGGGAGCAGGGAAAATGTGAATGCGTGAATTTTGAATTGTATTGTCTCTTTGCTAATTTGGTACATTTGTACTATACTGGTGATAGATGTTGTCGAGTTAGCTGAAGCAAAAAAAGGCTTGATGGTAGCTCGATTTGATGCAAGATGAACTCAAAATTGCTCTATGACCAAGCACTATATTCTCAGCCTTAACCCCACTGCTAAGCATGACTGGGATCGGTGTATCCTGCGCGATCCAATTACTGCCAAGCGTCCAGAGATCGCAAAATTGATTGCTGAAGCTATTGGTGCGGAACCTGGTACGTATCTAGTGTCCGTCAATATTGAAGTCAAGGTTTTGGAACAAGTACCAGCTCCACAAGCAGAACAGCTACCGCTTAGTGCCGTAGAGTACAATACGGAGCGCGCACAGTTGCAAGAATTAGCTGCCTAATCGAAAAGTTAGCAACCAAGATTTAGCGATTGGCGTATCGCCATTGAGCGATTCAGATCGATTCAAAATTTCAAAATATAGATTTCGAGTAGCCTGGATAAGTCGTAAGCCTTAAGTGAAAATACTTATTGCTTGCGGCTTTTTGCTGTTCTTTCTGTCTGAGGTGGAATAAAGGCGATCGCGGCTGCGTGTTAGTATGAGAAACTCAAAAATAAGATAGGGCTGTAAGGCAGATAAAGCGGGGTATAAAGTATGGCATCGTCTACACTAAGCGGAAAGAATACTTTAGGCGATCGCGCTGTGTTGGCAATTAAAAAGCACTTTGAAAAATTCCTCAAACACGAAGCTGACCTAATAGCAGATAGCGATCCAGAAGCATTGCATCAGATGCGCGTAGGAATGCGTCGCTTGCGTAGTGCGATCGCGGGTTTTGCTCCAGCCATCGACTTACCGAAACCAGCCCAAGAAAAAAAAATTGGTAGAATTGCTCGAATTCTGGGCAGTTTGCGAGATTTAGACGTACTGCGAGAATCATTAGAAAACAAATATAAACCCGCTTTACCTGCTGACGAACAAGAACAACTGGATACAGCGCTGGTTTATCTGTATAAGCGGCGGCGGAAGGCTTTTGCTAAAGTTCATGAGACTTTAACAGGCGATCGCTATCAAGAACTGAAGCAGGCTTTAGAAAAATGGCTATCTCAACCCCAACTGCAACCAATTGCGCAGATGCCGATTCAGGCGACTTTACCAGATTTACTTCTATCTGAGGTTGGTAGGCTACTTTTACACCCAGGTTGGTTAGTAGGAACCAAATTACAAGACGAACAGGTAGTGGTACAGACAGGACAAACACCAGCACAGGCAAAACAACAACTCACTGATAAAGCCCCTCTTCTCCACAGCCTCCGTAAAGAAACCAAACGCGCTCGCTATCAAATGGAAGTCTTTGCTAACTTTTATGGAGCTTCTTACGAAACTTACCTTGAAGATCTAAAAGCCATTCAGAGTATTTTAGGACAATTTCAAGATAGTGCCGTACTGTCTGAGTTTTTAGCAGATGCTTTGCAATCAAAAATTGAAAAAACCATGCCAACTCTCGCTGATTTATTAGCAGAGCATAATTACAAAGCTTGGCAACAATGGCAAACTCTACAACAGCGATATCTCAATTTGGAAAGTCGCAAAGGCTTACACTTGTCGATTTTGATGCCCACTTGGGAAAACGTCAATAACGGGCAAAGTACAGAACACGATACTGTTCTCAGCCAACAGAGTTAACAGTTAATAGGGAGCAGGGAGCAGGGAGCAGGGAGCAGGGAGCACAGGGAGCAGGGAGCAGTAATCAGTGACCAGTGAACAGTTGTCAGTCAACAAATGACCAATGACCAATGACCAATAACAAATGACCAATAACAAATGACCAATGCCAGATATAATCTTTACCACGATTGGGTAAAGACGACATGGCAAAACCAGTTACAGATGATATGCGTGACTTGAAAACACCGGATGATGTCATCATTCGGGCTGAAGCACGCAAGCCGGAGACAGATCCCACTCTTGGTATTGGCGTACAAGTCAATAGAGAAGGTACGCCTCAGCATCGTCTAGTAACAATTGGTGATTCTCTGACTCAAGGCTTTCAAAGTGGCGCAATTTTTAAGACTCAAATTTCTTTTCCAGCCTTAATCGCTCGGGAAATGGGTTGGACTGAGTTCCGCTATCCTACTTACAATACTCCAGGTGATGGGTTGCCGTTAAATTTAGAACGGTTGGTGCGAGAACTAGAACAAAAGGTAGGCGATCGCATTGATGTTTGGAATTTTATCCCGACGCTATTGTTTTTACGCAACTATTTAGACAAGTTAGAAGATTATTGGGAGCGGGGTGAAGGGACTATACTACCCCCTCAAAAAGAGATTAACCACAATTTAGGAGTTTATGGTTGGGATTTACGGAATATCCTATCTCGTAATGCAAGTAGCTGTCAGGAATTAATGAGTCGAAAGATTCCTAGAGAAGATGTTTTTCGTCAATTGGTCGATTACCATAACGAACGAGCGGCGCTGAGGGTATTAAACTCGTCGGTGCGGAGTCAAACAGGTGAGGCATTAACTCCTTTGCAAGCTGTAACCACACTTGGTGCTGAGGGAACGCGAGAAAATGGCGATGGTGATGGCATCGAGACGCTAATTATGACGATTGGTAGCAATAATGCTCTCGGTAGTCTCCTCACCTTCAAGATTGCCTGGAGCGATGAAGGTTACGATGATATGGAGATCAACGATCGCTATACGATCTGGCGACCGATTCATTTTAAAGCTGAGTTAGACAAGGTTGTGGCAGAAGTTAAGCAAATTCGCGCCCGTCACGTTATTTGGGCTACAGTTCCTCACGTGACGATCGCCCCGTTTGCCCGTGGAGTAGATACTAAGATTAGAAAAGATTCTCGCTATTTCCCGTACTATACTTTGCCTTGGGTTAGCGATGCAGGTTTCAATCAAGACCGACATCCAAACTTGACTGCACCAGAAGTCAGAGCAATAGACAGTGCGATCGACCAATATAATGACTGTATTATTGATGCCGTGCGACAAGCAAGAACAGAAGGTCGAGATTGGTATTTGTTCGATCTAGCTGGACTACTCGATCGCTTGGCACAGAGGCGCTATATTGAATCTCCCAGAGCTAGACCGAGTTGGTGGAAAGAAATTGGTGGTGAATATCAGTTACCGTCACAATTGCAAAAATTAGACCCAAAGCCAGACTCTCGCTTTTCGCTCTCTGATGCTACAGGACGTAAGCAAGGTGGGTTGTTTTCTCTTGACGGCATTCATCCCACAACCATTGGTTATGGCATTATGGCACAAGAGCTAATTGCAATTATGCAAACAGCTGGCGTGGAGTTTTATGACGATCGAGGTAACTTGCGCCAAGGTAAAGTTGAAATTGATTTTCAGCAGTTAATCGCTCAAGATACTCTCATTACTGACCCGCCAAAAGCGTTTGAAAATTATTTCAAAGCAATCGGTTGGATGGATCGATACTTGAGTGTTTTTGGAAATTTGCTGAAGTCAAACTATTGAATTGAGTCCGATCGTGAATGTATCCTAGTCCTTCAGTTTTTCGATAGAAGTATCAATAATTCCCATAATCGTCGCCATTGCAGATGCAATTCGCCCATGCAAGTTAAGTTGTGCGATCGCAGTTGGAAAATCATCTTGTTTCAGGCGATCGCACAATGTCATCATTTCTGCCCAGGTAGCATCGCTATCAACATACGCTAAGGTAAGGGAAATCAACAGATCGACGTGTTCGTTTCCTTCTGCTTGGGTCATCATGTTATGGGGAATATCCCACACATCATCAAAACAGACATACCAAGATTTAGGCTGTAACTGAACTGCGGCGTTAAATAACTTTTCGTGTTCTCGATTTCC
>NZ_JBOFLP010000240.1:0-14333 GCF_051657925.1 Chroococcidiopsis sp. | reverse complement strand
TTACCGTTTGCTGGGGATCGGAGCTGAATTGCCCGTGGGTTGTGATATGAACGACTGGGAAATCAGCCCGATCGATCTGCTGGCGGAAGCGATCGCTTGTAAACTTTTCGTTGAGTAGTTCTACTGCCGCAACAGTATTCGCTTTGACATCTGCAACTTCTTCTACCACTTCAGGTAGAGGAGTCAAATTTGGCGGAGCGTTAGGAGCGGTAAAACTGGGACTTTTTTCAGATAGACCAGCAATCAAAGCCTTCAATTGCTCCTTTTGTAGAGCTTGAGGTTGCCGCAACTGCGAACCTAATGCGACTGAAATACCGTACTGTTTTACTAAATAGTTTTGTCCGTCATGCAATAGCGCCATTGGTAAATTTTGAAAAGGGCTGTCTAGGACAAATACTAACGTCCCCGACTGCGGTAAATAGGATTTTATGGGTGCAAGTAGCAAGTTATAAAGTTTTTGAGTATAGGTCAGAATTTCTCTTTCATCCGTATAGACAAATCTTGGCTCTTGCAAATTAAGTAGCAAATTATCAACGTAGCTTCTTACCAATGCCGCATTCTGAGTGTAGCGATGTAGGGAGCGATCGGGCGAACGGACTATGACTTCTACATCCTTCTCTAGTTGAATAATATGAACGATCGCTGGTAGATTTTTAAAGAATTGAATTTTGTCTAAAGAAACGAGATCGAGTTTGCCGCACTGGAGAAAATTTTCTAATTCTGCTACCTGAAGCCTTTCGTTAATTTGAATTGCGCGTTCGAGATTGGGATGAGAAGTTGATAGCAATAACTTAATGTATTGTCGGTAGACGGGTTCGACCTTCTCCTTAAATGAAAATTGCAGTTCTGAATTAATTGAGAGAAGATTATCTCTCAGGAGATCGAGGTTGTCAATTGCACCTGCATATGCCTCTCTAGCCTTGTCCAATTCTCCTGTAGCTTGATACAAGCGAGCCAATTCTTGCTGCCACCGATAAGCAATATCCCAAGCTCGAATCGATTGGGCTTTCCCTAATGCTGTTTCTAGAAATGGTTTGGCTCGTTCGGTTCTTTCTAGTTGGAAGTAGATTTTACCTAGAGTTCCTAAAGCATAAGATTGCGCTCGGATATCTGGTAATTTTTGAGCAGCTTGTAGAGACTTTTGAGCTAAAGATAGTGCTGTCAGTAAGGGCTGTTTCTTTGCTGGGAAAAGCAATTGACTTAACTCTCGCTCTTGGCTAATTTTTATCAAGCTCTGGGCAAAATTGAGTTGAGCATAGATAGATGGTATAGCTGATAATTGCGAAAACCGAGCAGCTAACAGCGGTTTAATTAATGGCTGGATCTGAGATGGCGTATCATCCAGCGACACTTTAAAAGTTAAATTAGCTTCAAGTGCCGTTCTCCTGAACTCTAGTAATAAACTCAGTTGGTTGAGTCGTGCTTGTAGTGCTTCACCACTTCGAGCAGAGTTGGCAATTTGCCGATACAGTGCAAGTGCTTGGTTAATCTTGTCTTGTACTTGCTTTTGTAACTTATCTTTTGCCAAGGGTTCTTCTGTTAACTGGTATCTATCGAGCGATCGCCTGTATAAAGTTGTTTGAGTGTTAGCTAAACTCAGCAGAATCTCGTTGAAATCCCGTTCTACGTTTTGGCGTTTGGCGATCGAGAGTGCTTTTTGCAAAGCAATTTCAGACTCATCGGGTTTACCTAGTAGCCTCAGCACATCACCAAGACTATGTAACCCAGCTACTAAAACAGATATATCCGCTTGCCCTTGGAGTGCTTTATCTAGAGATTCTCCGAACTTTTTGGGAGTAGAATCGTCTACCTCCACTGACTCGCAAATCCATTCTTCTAGCTCGATGACTTGCAGTAGAGTTTTTCAAGCGCGAGGATATAAGCCCTTTACTTGTAAAGCCAGACTTTGATTCACCAAGCTGCCTTTCACACCAACGCGATCGCCTGATTGCTGGTAGATTTTTGTAGCTGACTGCCAAGTTTGTAAAGCGTTACTTGCCTGTCCTCGATCCAATTGCTTGTGACCTGCTTGGGTTAGCGATCGCGCTTGGTGATGCTGTTGTATATTTGTTTGAGTTGCCCCAGCCAAGAAGACAGGTAATCTTGCTCTGCTAGCTCCTGGCTGACCCAGAAGAATCAATAAGGATAGACCGATTCCCAACAAAAAGTATTTCAACCAGTACCAAGACTTACTCATGCTGTCGTGCTGTATTTTCTGAAGGTAAAGATTCTCTAGTCACGGGTTGCAGCCGACACGAGAGAGTAGAAACAAAACTATCTGAGATGGCAATATTAGGCTCTGCTGTTAAAATAATTGTGCCATCAGAATTTTGCCTCCAACCTTGTGCCTCGACTAGCTGTGTTGGTTCTCCAGATATTGATGAGTTCGGTTCTCCTAAATCCTCACTAGCAATAGCGGAAACAGAATCGTCATGCCAGCCCTTATTGCTGGAGAGCAAGTCATCGGGGCTAGATGGAATACCACCAGTACCAGTGATGACATATTCACTTACCCCTGCATTCGCTCTTCCTTGACAAACTGAGGCGATTTCAGGAGTCGAGCGGATAACTTCTGGCTGAGTTAGATCGCGGCTAGGATTGACGAGCAAAGTATTAATTTGGACAGTGCCATTAATTCCTAACTGCAACCTCAAGAGATAGCTGCATAATTTAGAATAGCTTTGAATTTCAGGTTTGTACTTCAAAACGCTATACTGCTGCTCAGTGCAAAGTCATCTTTTAGCGCCTAAATCGCTGACACGATCGTAGGCTCTCAAATTGTATCAATTAATTTAACAAAGTCATCAAATTTTGACATTTCCTCGGATTGAGATAATTTTGATATACAGGATTTTGAGAATAGCTACAAGCTCTAAAATGTAAGTAATATATGTATTGCTAAAACACTTTGGGGTAGTGGAGGTCGTGGGTTCGAATCCCGCCGCTCCGATTAGGTCAAATCCTCGATCCAGAAAGAGTTCTGGCGTTTTAGGCGCTGGAACTCTTTCTGCTGACGTAACTGACGAGGAGTGTCAATTCTCAGACATCCTTAATGAGGTGCGAATCATCAAGGACGCAGTTTAGTATAAATTAAATTACTGTCAGGCGCAGCAGCGACGTAGATAGTTACCAACTTTTTCGATTTATTGGTTTTGGAGCCAGGTAAATAGATTGGCGGGATTTTTGACATCTAATAATTTGAAATCTAACAACGTCACTCTTTATCTTCGCTAAACCTCCTCATCGTTGGCTAGATTGAACTTTAAATCGTCCAAAACGTACTTAGATGAAATTCGGCGATCCTGTTGACGAACAAAAATTTTGTACAGAGCCACTAACGTAGGTAGAAAGTAGGAGCAAGTGGTGATAAGGAATACAACTAAAGTGGAGATAAAACTGAAGGTGAAGAAAATTTCTAACTGTGACATAAATTTATCCAATTTCTCTAGAGTACTTTAATGACTGACTAAATTTCAGAGTAGTTATGCCTCTGCCTACTGCTGGGTTTGTACTTTGATGCCCATAGCGTCTCTGCTGGCGGAAAAAAGAGGAATAGTACGAACGACCACAATGAGAATGAAAGTGAGAACGAACGACGGGGAAAAGCAGGTTGAGTCAATCGCGATCGCTCTTTGCTACTCCAAACAGTAACTATGCCAGCTAGCAAGGCAATGAATGTCAGTAAAGAGAGCAACATAAAACCTCCTAATAGTAGAAATACTCGATCTCGTCCTGTCATGCATACGTTAGCAACTACAGCAATTAACGGCAATATTTCTTAACCATTACAGAAAATTGTTACAACTCTAAACAAGGCTCTTAATTTGCTTTGGCGATCGCCTGGTGCTAGAAATGTTGCTCGAAGCTAGACAGGGAATAAGATTGAGCTGTACTACGGTTTCAATAGGAAGTGTCAGAACTATGAGACAGATGTAGAACGCGCGCTCAATTATGATTCTCAACAATCAACTTGGGGGAAGCTTGGCAAACTCCAGTTGAAGTTTCTATAAAGTCTCAGAAGACACTAGTTTTTAGATTTCAGTTCAATGACTGCGAACATTAGCTGTGTTGCTAGGTAAATATTCTAGTTATTTTTATCACAATGAAACTTGAGATTTATCTCTTTCCTTAGTTAGAGGATTGAGCTTTGAAGAGTAGTTATCTTGTTTGTTATCCATAGGAAGAAGCAAGAATAATACGCTCGAACAGTACAAAGTCTTTTGTGCTAATAACAGCAAAACCTCAATTTTTTGAATTGCTATTCACTTAGCGATTCAAACTTTTTATGCTCAAATAAGCAAATACAGCAAAGATAAATAGAAATATTAAAAATAATTTTTATTGTTTTCTTTTGCAGCCAATTTATTTCTAAAATGTTGTTATCTATCTGGTGTAAAACACCATGACGCTAATTCATGTTGCCCTTGAGTTGAATAATAAAAAAGCGTAGATTTACAGTAAAGTATTGCGATCGCGCTTCAACTCAAATCGGCAGTTAGAGAAAATGTGAGTAAAATTCATGGCAACAAAATTTCCTAAGTTTAGCCAGGATCTCGCCCAAGACCCGACAACTCGTCGGCTTTGGTATGGGATTGCTCAAGCTCACGACTTTGAAAGCCACGATGGGATGACCGAAGAGAACCTTTATCAAAAGATCTTCGGGACTCATTTTGCTCAAGTGGCAATCATCTTTTTGTGGACATCTAGCCTGCTGTTCCACGTCGCTTGGCAGGGCAATTTCGAGCAATGGATTAAAGATCCACTGCACGTCCGTCCCATTGCTCACGCAATTTGGGACCCACAATTTGGTAAAGCCGCAGTCGATGCTTTTACCCAAGGTGGGGTAAACTATCCCGTTAACATTGCCTACTCTGGGGTTTATCACTGGTGGTACACCATCGGGATGCGGACGAATGGCGACCTCTATATGGGTGCGGTGTTCCTGCTACTGCTAGCGTCTGTCTTCCTATACGCTGGCTGGCTGCACTTACAACCCAAGTTCCGTCCCAGTCTTTCTTGGTTCAAGAGTGCCGAACCTCGCCTCAACCACCACCTAGCAGGTCTATTTGGCGTTAGCTCTCTGGCTTGGGCTGGACACCTAATTCACGTTGCGATTCCCGAATCTCGCGGTCAGCATGTTGGTTGGAATAATTTCCTCACCACTTTGCCACACCCAGAGGGATTAAGACCGTTTTTCACGGGGGACTGGGGTGCTTATGCTGTCGGTCCCGACACGGCGAACCACGTATTCGGTACGTCAGAGGGTGCAGGTACGGCAATTCTGACTTTCTTGGGTGGTTTCCATCCCCAAACCCAGTCCTTGTGGCTGACGGATATGGCACATCACCACTTGGCGATCGCAGTCATATTTATCATTGCCGGACACCAATACCGCACCAACTTTGGTATCGGTCACAGCATCAAAGAGATGCTCAACGCTAAGAACTTCTTTGGGATTCAAACAGAAGGTCAGTTCAACTTGCCTCACCAAGGGTTGTACGACACCTATAACAACTCGCTGCACTTCCAACTGTCTATTCACTTAGCAGCGTTAGGAACGGCGCTTTCCTTGGTCGCGCAGCACATGTACGCGATGCCTCCCTATGCCTTCATCGGGCAAGATTTTACGACTCAAGCAGCGCTGTACACGCACCACCAATACATTGCGATCGCCTTTATGATAGGAGCGTTCGCCCATGCGGGGATCTTCTGGGTACGCGACTACGACCCAGAACAAAATAAGGGTAACGTTCTCGATCGCGTCTTGAAGCACAAAGAAGCGATTATCTCCCACTTATCTTGGGTGTCTCTCTTCTTAGGCTTCCACACTTTAGGGATTTACGTCCACAACGACGTAGTGGTTGCCTTCGGAACTCCTGAAAAGCAAATCTTGATTGAACCCGTGTTCGCACAGTTCATTCAAGCTTCCCACGGTAAAGTTCTATATGGTTTTAACACTCTGTTATCAAATCCCGATAGCATTGCTTCCACAGCTGGCGCGACCTATTTACCAGGTTGGTATGAGGCGATCAACAACACCACGAACTCTCTGTTCTTGACCATTGGTCCTGGTGACTTTTTAGTACACCATGCCTTTGCTTTGGCGATCCATACTACTGTTTTGGTTTTGGTCAAAGGTGCGTTGGATGCCCGTGGTTCTAAGCTGATGCCCGATAAGAAAGACTTCGGTTATGCCTTCCCATGCGATGGTCCCGGTCGGGGTGGTACTTGCGACATCTCTGCTTGGGATTCCTTCTACTTAGCTGCTTTCTGGGGACTCAATACTGCTGGTTGGGTGACGTTTTACTGGCACTGGAAGCATTTAGGTATTTGGCAAGGCAACGTAGCTCAGTTTAACGAGTCTTCTACCTACCTCATGGGTTGGCTGCGCGATTATCTCTGGCTATACTCGGCTCAGTTGATTAACGGCTATAACCCATATGGCATGAATAACTTGTCTGTCTGGGCTTGGATGTTCCTGTTCGGACACCTGGTATGGGCAACTGGTTTCATGTTCCTGATCTCTTGGCGCGGTTACTGGCAAGAGTTGATTGAAACTTTGGTCTGGGCGCACGAGCGGACACCTCTAGCCAACCTAATTCGCTGGAAAGACAAGCCGGTAGCTATGTCTATTGTTCAAGGTCGTCTTGTTGGTTTAGTTCACTTTGCGGTTGGCTACATCCTTACCTATGGCGCTTTTCTCATTGCTTCAACCGCTGGTAAATTTGGTTGAGGTTGTAGAGGAGAGATGCATGTTTAATTGAGACTGTACGAACGTTAGATGTAGCGTCTCTACATAAAGCCCCACCTATTTCCATCTTATAGGTAGGGTTTTTTCTTATGAGTTTTACTTGCCTTTCTCAATTAGGTAAAATGCTATTTTGTAGGAACTTACGTCAATATATCTCTACTGCATATGCCTGCGAAAAACGATCTTGAAATTAGTAAAAATTTGTGTTGTTTTCTAACAACAACTTGTAGCCATATAAACATAGTTTTTTAACAACTATCTCTTTCTTTAGTTAGTGTTGAGCTTCTAATCCATCTAGTTAATCTATAAATAAGTGAATTCTCTGCCTCATGCAGACTTACTGTCCTAGATAGCTTTCCTGAAAGAGACAGAACTGGTATAGTTTTTCTTCTCTCATTGGGCACTGGTTAGCTTTCTGGGATTTTTACTTTATTGGCGCAAGAAAAACCGCCAGTGATACCGCTGGCGGGTAGGAAAAGGCGACAATTAGCTTAATATTAGATTGGCAATACTTTTGAGTCGAACCGAGCTAAGGGTTAATGATGCCGAAGTAGAGAGCAGCAATAAAAACGAGAATTGCCAGAGTCACTACGCTGAGAATGATGCGAAACTTGGTATTAGGCAGTTGCTCGCGCGTTAGTACGTTATCTGCTTGTACCTGAGTTATCGGTTCAGATTTCGAGTCGGGATTAATGTGAGAAGTTGTGTCGTTTGATAAAGCAGGAGGGGTTTTCGATGCCGGATCTGGGCGCGCAGTTTCGCGGTTATCTATTTCGGGAGCTGTATCCTTGGGAGAGTCGGGGGTTTCTGTGTTTGGTGTTTGGTTGTCTGGCGATCGCATGATTGTTTAGTTGTTTTTTAATAACACATGTATTGCCATAGTTTCAAATATTTATTAGTGACTGCATCTTTCTAGAGAACCAGCTGGTTGAAAAATAGTTCTATCAAAGGAGTTAGCTCGATCTAAAGTTTAGTTGTAATGCTAAATACAATACCAACCACTCGCTGTTTGTACGCCTGCGCTGCCGTGCGAAACAAGGGATCGATTTGTGAGCTTGAATACCAGCAATTTTCTCAATCCGTCTGTAACTTGGCTGAAGCCTTAGCAAAGTGCGATTGCCATCTCTTATATTGAAAATACAATTTGTTAAAATTTTTCTCAGACTAAAATATATCCTCAGTCTAGGTAAAACAGACTGAAAGGATGAAGTTGTAATTCTTAGAGTTCTTCATGATGAGAGATGAAAAGGTACTTCACCAATTGCGCCAAAAGAGTGGAAATTTATGTTCGGCATTGGAGAGTATGTGCTTCATCAAAAGACAGGGCACATCGGTAAAGTCATTGGTTACGGACACGAAATACTTAATGGTGTTTATACAACGACACTGAAAGTACTGGTAGATTACGCTGAAACTTCTGAAAAGCGAGGAGTTGTAGAAGAGGACTTGCATTCAGCCTGGGTAAAGTGGATAAAGTCTTAATGCTTCTACCTAATAGGTAAGCACAAGAGTTGGCTAAGCATTAATACTGATGAAGGATTGATTTGTAGCATCATCCTAAATTAAATCAAACAGCTCCACAAGTTGCGGCAATAAACAACGTAACAATTATGGCGGAAATTTTCGATCTAGGCATGAGTGATGAGGAATACTTGCAACTGACTGCTCAAGGTAGAAATCCAGTGCAGGAACAGATTCTTGTCAGGAACCTTATCCGCGCCGGAGTACCAGCAGCAGAAGCCAATCGAGTTGCACCATTACTGCAAAAATTAGTCCGTTCGCCTCAGGAGGAAACTTTGATTAAAAAGATTTGGCAGCAAGTCAGAAGCCAATAAATTGAGTCGCTTCGCGCCAATTTACGCATTATAAATTCACGCATTAGTTTTTTGCAAATCTGGTCGTTCTTCTGAAAGAATTGCTCCTTCTACAGGGCATACTTGCAGACAAATACCGCAGTCAATGCAGCTAGTAAAGTCAATCCAGTTCCAATCAGTGCCTTTGATGTTTTTGCCTGAGCCTGGATAAATGCAGGCAACGGGGCAGGCATCAATGCAATCGGCGACACCTTCACAAGTGTTAGCAATAATTGTATATCCCATAACATCTCCATTCAAAATACCTTTACCCAAGAGCTTTGAAGAGAAAATTTATGAATTGCCTTTGTGTAAAAGCAAAAATCTCTACTAAAATCCAGGTTTCTATAACTTTATTTTTTATCCTTCCATCTAGAGATAGAACGTAATAGTCAACCACTCTGTTATCATTAATACAAGAACGATCTGGGTTATTGCTACGTGTAGATTTTAGCGATTGAGAATGACGAACTAAATAAAATTAAAGCAGTGTAATTGTCAATAAGTTCCTGCTATATACTGATGTTTTTAATATAAATATTTAAGTAGTAAATCACACGTAACGAGTAGAGATCGAGAAACGCAGATTGTATTTTATACAACAAGTTACAGCTAAAAAAGTATCACAGAGAAGTTTTTTGTAAATCTGGTTGTTCTTCTGAAAGAATTGCTCCTTCGACAGGACATACTTGTAAACAAATACCGCAGTCAATGCAGCTAGTAAAGTCAATCCAGTTCCAATCAGTGCCTTTGATGTTTTTGCCTGAGCCTGGATAAATACAGGCAACGGGGCAGGCATCAATGCAAACGGCAACGCCTTCACAGGTATTGGCAATAATTGTATATCCCATAACATCTCCATTCAAAATACTTTTACCTGAGAGCTTTGAAGAGAAAAATTTATGAATTGCTATTGTGAAATAGAAATACAAAAATATTCACTAGAACAGAAGTTACTATAATTCTTATTTTTCTTCCATCTGGGGTCAAAGCGTAATATGAAACTGCTCCGTACTTATTATACAAGAAAGCTCTTAATTATTGCCGCGTGTAGATTTTGGTGGTTTAGAATGAATTGCTCAAAAAAAGATTAAATCAGTATCTTTTTTAATAAAAATAGCTACGATTTGTAGGAATGCTTTTTCTGTGCGTCCCTACGCATATATTACACCTACATGGGAAACGCTATATCATGCAATATACCTATGCCAGGAGTGTAAATCTTTAAGTATTAAGCCATATCTAAAGATTAAAGTTAAGAAATGCTAAGTGTGCTTTATAAAACAAGTTTTTTACTGAAAACTTATCTCTATAGGTATATGTCAATTACCTTTTAGTCTTTAAGAATTGAGACTATGGAGGTGAAAAGCAACCCATTTATAGTTTTGTAAATGAAGTTTGAATGAAATAGTAAACGAGGCTAGCGTTTCAAGCATAATCGAGGTAGCTACTAATTTTGGCAGAAAATAAAATAAATTCTTCTGGTTCTAGCTGGAGATACTTAAACAGATCGTAAAATAATACTTCTTCGATATTTAATACTAGACAATTCTCCTTTCGTGTTTCATAAAACGATGAATTTTGAAAATTATTTTTGAGTAAAAAGGTGGTTTGCGATCGTGTCTACTTTCTCTCAAAATGAGTATTCCAAGAAGAAAGACGATTTGTCTAATCTACGTTTTGAAGCTAAGGTTATGCGGCTTCGAGCTTACAAAATGCGGATTGACGCTTTAATGATGCGTATTAGAGCAAGGGCTATACTCGAAGAAAATCGGAATTTAGTTGCTATCTATCAGGAATGGTTTGTCAAGTAATACTTATGGTTTAGCGATCGCCTAGATACAACGCAAATTCCAGCAATTCATCTAACTGCCGATATTTGGAGCAGTCTGTTACCCTTGCCACAACTATATAAAACTTGACACTAAATAGCGGCAGCCAAAAGCTAAGATCGTTGTTACTTGCTAATTTCAATGATGGATTTCTAGTGTTGGATCGAGCTGTCTTCGTCAATTCATGGCAATGAAAGATGAGCAAAAGACAAAAGAGCAACTGATTCGAGAGCTGGTTGCACTGCGTCAGCACTTGGTTGAGCTAGAAAGCGCCGCACAGCAGCAGCAGGTAACAGAGATATTACAACAGCAAACTCAGCGAGAGCTATTGGTAGCAAGAATAGCGCAGCGCATTCGGCAAAGCTTGCAACTAGAAGCAGTGCTAAACACAACTGTTGTAGAAGTGCGGCAGTTGCTTCAAGCAGATCGAGTGTTTATTTACCGCTTTGAACCAGACTGGGGTGGAGTCGTAATTGTTGAATCTGTAGCGCCTGAATGGACATCGATGTTAGGTAGCAGACCTAAAGACCCGAGTTTTGCTCCAACTTTCGTTGAATTATACAAAAAAGGTCGCGTGCAGGCGACAGCAGATATTTATGCGGGAGAACTAACCGAGTGCTATGTGGAGTTTTTGGCGAAGTTTCAAGTACAGGCAGACTTAGTAGTACCAATATTGCAAGCAGAAGAGTTATGGGGACTGCTTGTCGTGAATCAATGTGCAGCACCACGACAATGGCACCAATGGGAAATTGATTTGTTGCGCCAACTGGCGACACAGCTGGCGATCGCACTTCAGCAAGCGGAACTTTATCAACAATTGCAAAGCGAACTGGAGGAACGGCAGAAGACGGAGAAGGAATTAAAACGCCAGCAACAACTTCTAGCACAGTCCAACAGCGACCTGCAACAATTTGCTTCTGTTGCTTCCCACGATTTACAGGAACCACTACGCAAGATTCAAGTTTTTGGCAATCAGCTCAAAGAGAAATTTAGCGAAGTACTGGGAGCGCAGGGGCGAGATTATATCGAGCGAATGCAAAGCGCTGTCGGTCGGATGCAAAGCTTGATTGATGACTTGCTCGTTTTTGCACGGATTGCCACCAGAGCGCAGCCATTCGTAGCGACGAATCTAGAACAAGTGGTGCAAGAGGTACTGTCTGACTTGGAAGTGCGGTTGCAACAGACAGGAGGAACAGTAGAAGTAGACAAGCTACCCACCATTGATGCTGACCCAGTACAAATGCGACAACTGTTTCAGAATCTGATCGGAAATGCGCTGAAATTTCATCGTCCTCAAACACCACCAGCAGTCAAGATTTATAGCCAACCGGTCGCTCCACTCCAGAGCGAAGCAGAGGACTCAGAAGATGTCGCGGCGTGTCAAGTGATAGTGGCAGACAATGGAATTGGGTTTGAGCCAAAGTATCAGGAGCGGATTTTTCAAGCATTTCAACGCCTACACGGTCGCAGTCAGTACGAAGGTACAGGCATGGGGTTAGCAATTTGCCGCAAGATTGCCGAACGGCATGGAGGTAGTATTACAGCTACAAGTACGCCAGGACAGGGGGCAACATTTATCATCACATTGCCAATGCAGCATCAACAGGTGCTACTAGATGAAGAGTTGCTGTAAAGTTTCCCAGCCTCTGCGAAGGACGTGGGAAACTTTCTACTATAATTGCCGATCGCTTATCGCTTCATAACAAATTTAGGCAGGCGAAACGACTTGTTATTTTCATTGTTGCTGCCAGCAAAGTAAGCCCAAGAACCAATAGCGGCAGCTAAGAGCCAACCGAGGATTAACACTGCTACTGGGAGCGCGATTGAATCTACCATGACACAACCTCCTTGAATTTGGGATTTACCGAGTTAGTTGTGTGCGCACACCATACCTTCTTAACAACGGGATCGAAGGACAGCAACATTTCTGAACAGAAAATTCTAAATTGTTACATATCTACGTTTGTCTCTCAGAGAGTAACAGCCTCAACCGCAGTTTGGGGATCGCTACACAGTCGTTGCTGTTTTACTCAATCGTTGTGTTTTGAGTTTAAGTCAGCGATCGCAATTCTGAGAAATTCTCACCTGTCTGATTTAAGATTATGCATTTTTTGCATAGAAAGTTGCAATAACTGTTTCACTCGTGCAGAAATTTTGGAGCGCGATCGTATCGTTAAGCGAACGTCGATCTCTATCTCAGAAGAGTGTAAAGAAGAGAAAAATTTTTGAAGTGTGCGATTGCGATCGCGAAAATTTCGATAACATGTGTAGCAAACATGCAGTCCGATCGATTGACTCTCAAAGCTTTGATTGCTTATCTGTTGTCTTAGTACATAAAGAGGTACTGTAGGCTGGATGAAATTAGCCTAATAATGTAGTTGCGTCTATAGGAAATGCTCATGAGAGACATCAAAATAGACTTCTTGAGGTTTTTAGGTTTATCTCTGATTATTCTCGCTCACGTCGATCCACCAAGTTGGCTGGCTCAACTCAGAAACTTTGATGTAGTTTTAATGGTCGTAGTTTCTGGATTAGCATTTACACAATCCCGAAAAGCAGAATCTTATCAAAGTTATCTCTGGAAAAGAATCAAACGGTTACTCTTTCCCGTTTGGCTTTTCTTATCTTTCTACTTTTTAGCGAATACTGGATTGTCACTCTTAGGAAAGACCGCGTTAATTCCTCTAGAAGTTATATTAGATAGCTATACACTTACCGAGGGAATTGGCTATGTTTGGATAATTCGAGTATTTCTTCTAGTCGCCCTAACAGCTCCTTTTATTTCAATCGCAAACCAGAGAGTTAAAGACCATAGGGCTTATTTCTCCATCTTAATCTTTTCATATTTACTATACGAATTGCTCTTGGCTCTAACTTCGCGATACACTACCAACTCTTTAGGAGAAAATGTGTCGTTGTTTGTCTATTATGGGATAGCATTTTCGTTGGTGTTTGCTATTGGCATTCGGCTCCCGCAATTAAGAAAAGCTGAATGTTTGATTTTGGCAGGATTTTTTCTATTAACATTTGCTGTTTTAGGAATAACTTACTTGACTCAACAGGGCGAATTAGTCACTACGCAAACTCGTAAGTATCCACCTTCTGCGTATTATTTTTCCTATGCTATGGGTATGACTGTTTTAGCTTACCTAGTGGCAGACAAATGTATTCCAATTATCAGGAATTTCAAAAAATTAGAGTTTTGGATTTTATTTATTGCCCAGAACAGTATGTGGATATATCTTTGGCATATACCAATAGTTGAGTTTTTTGAGCAGAATAGTTATTTTAACTTTCTAATTGAATATTTTGTTGCTTACTCAGGGGCAACGCTAATTACCTTCTTTCAAGTTTCTGCCGTCAAAAAGTGGCTTTTACCTACTATAAAGCAAGAATCTTTAAAAAAAGACTTAACAATTCTTTTGACGGGCTAAATAATAAGTGCTGTCTGTCTTGAGCGAAATACACAGACTGTAAGGGCGTACCCCTGTGCGCCCCTATTCATGCACGCAATCGACAATTGCTTTGTAAATTAACTTGAAAAAAATTGATTAATACAGAAACGCAAACAAGTCAAACAAACTAGAACTGAAGTCATACATTGTCTTAAACGTAACTGTAGACAAGTCGTTTGTATCTTGAATAAATATCAGCCTTTTGCCTGCTTGCCATGATGAAAAGTATTTTTGTTTCAAAGGGAGTAGGAAGTAGGGAACCCATGCGCCGTAACATAAGATTGAAACAATGACTGATTGTGTTTCGTGCTATGCATCTCAACATAATTGTTTTTGATTAGTGGGCTATAAACCGAATGGCACTAAGATAAGCTGAAACGCTCATGGTTCAAGCAGTTTGTAATTGTCTGCGTAACTCATGTCTGGGTTTTTTCATCAAGGG
>NZ_JBOFLP010000239.1:0-12057 GCF_051657925.1 Chroococcidiopsis sp. | reverse complement strand
TAAACTCGGCCACTGCCGTCGAAATACAGGCGATAGGGATAGCTTTGCAAACGAATCAATCCTACGACTAACTAAAACCGCGTCCATCAGGTCAAACAGCGCATCTCTACCATTACCCATCAGAGTATAGGCTTTGTGCTGAAAATCCTGAAGTTTGTCAAAATTACTCATGGTCAAGTGATTTGAAACGTCTTTGACCATGAAGCGATCGGAATCAACGATCTGACCGCTTTTCTTTGCTAATTAGTCTAAACTCCAGAATTTAATGATGTTCTCAATATCGCCTAACTTTTTCATGATTCAAAAGAAAGATATTCCGCAACAATCTCGTAACTGATTATTGCGGGTCGATCGATATCTTTAAATGACAGGTATCAATCAAGTATATGGCACACTATTCATTTATTATCCATGTCGTTTTTGATGCCAGTTCCAAGCATGACTGATAATTTTATCTATCTCTGGATATTGGGGATTCCAACCCAGAATTTTTCTTGCTTTTTCACCACTACCGACGAGTGCGGGTGGATCTCCAGCGCGGCGATCGCTTTCTACAACTTTAATTTCTCTTCCCGTAACTTGCTTGGCAGTATCGATGATTTCTCTAACTGAAAAACCATTACCGTTACCTAAATTAAAAATTGTTGAATCTCCACCTTGTAACAGATATTCCACGCCCAGAATATGAGCATCGGCTAAATCGCTAACGTGGATGTAATCGCGAATACAAGTTCCATCAGGAGTATCGTAATCAGTACCAAAAATTGAGACAGACTGGCGCTTACCTAAAGCTGTTTGCAGTACCAAAGGAATTAGATGAGTTTCTGGATCGTGGTCTTCTCCTAACAATCCGGTTGGATCTGCACCAGCAGCATTAAAATAGCGAAAACAGACAGATTTGAAGCCATAGGCAACATCAAAGTCAGCTAAAATTCGCTCTACCATCAATTTAGTCGCACCGTAGGGATTAATTGGACTTTGGGGATGGTCTTCGGGAATCGGTACTGTTTTAGGTACGCCGTAGGTAGCGCAAGTAGAAGAGAAGACGAATTTATCGATCGATGCAGCCTGCATTGCCTCTAGTAAGGTGAGCGTGGCAACGACATTATTACGATAATATTTATCTGGAGTCGTGACAGATTCGCCCACATATGCATAAGCAGAAAAGTGCATGACAGCGGCGATGTCGTACTTAGCAAATAATTCGTCTAGTAAGGGGCGATCGTTGATATCACCAACAATCAAATCCACCTGTAAAACCTGTTCGACCAAATCGCGATGTCCGTACACAAGGTTATCGAGAACAACGACACCATACCCAGCCTGTTTGAGTGCTAAGACTGCATGGGAACCAATATATCCCGCTCCACCAGTAACTAAGATTGTAGGTTTTACAGACGACATTCTCTTCTCCCCTTTGCTGCAACAATCTTTTAATTTAACCGATTATTCAGTTCTCAGGGAGCAGGGAAGAGAGAGTCGCGAAGCTGTAGGGCGTAGACACCCGAAGGGTGGCTTCTCGTAGCCCTTCTCGTAGCCCGAAGGGCTACGAGAGGGCTAGAATGGGAGCTGAGGGAGAGAAGAGAGCTGGAGGAGAAAAACTACTTCTGTCTTCTGTCTTCTGTCTCCTGGCTTAACCATTACCAGTTCCAGCGCTAAGTATCTGTTATGTGAGTTTGCCCAATTTAAACATCTCAAGTTCCATCTTGTAGTATTTACTAGTCCGTCCAATTGGGATCATTTCCAATCTTTGGATAACGCGAATTGAAGCTGTATTTTCGGGTCTGGCAACTGAATAGATTGTGGGTAATTTTAGAGTATTAAATCCATAGTCAAGAATTGCCCTGGCTGCTTGCGTAGCGTATCCATTCCCCCAAGCAGACTGCTTGAGATGCCAACCAATTTCATAATCTTGCGTCCATTGTTCTACTTCATCTCGTAAGGGAATGAGAATAATTGTACCGAGAATTTCTTGATTTTCCTGATTGACAATCGCCCAAAAACCTCCACCATTGAGTTGAGTCGATAGCATTACCCATCGCTCCAGTAGTTTAACTGCGTCTTCAACACTATTGGTTTTCGTCATCAGAAATCGCGTCACTTCTGGATCGCTATAGATCCGAAAGGCTGATTCTGCATCCCGTTCAGGAATCCAGTTGCGAATGATGAGGCGATCGGTTTGAGCAATACTAGACATACGAAAATAATTTAATTATCACTACTCTTCGAGAACGCTTTGCGTATGCGCCTTAGCGCCTACTCTACGAGAAGCCGCTGCGCGTCTTATGCGTGACATTAAATCCCTTGTTGCTTAGCAATCACTCGATCGCGCAAACGTAGCAGCGGCTTGTCATGAATTCCGACACTATTTAATCCGTCCACAGTTTGAAACAAATAATCAGCACTAGAACCGAGTTCTCCCTTAGCAGTAGCAAGAGTATCAACAGTAGCGTCAAAAGAAATATTACCCGCGTAACCCGAACGATGCCGATTCATAACAAACGCGATCGCCTCTACAACTTGCTTATCGTGATAAAACTTGACCCAAGTAGGAACGTAGGAACCAACAATCATTTCTCGCCGCCAGACGATTGTTAATTCCGACATAACATTAGCCGCAGCGATTCTGTAGGCAATACCGCGACAACTACCACCGCGATCGAGTCCCAAAACCAAACCAGGATTATCCGGCGTACCGCGACCGAGAGGAGTCCAGAGGCAAAAACGGCGATGCAAACCGTAAATCGTACCAGTGCGATATTCAGCAAAATGAAAAATCGGGTTCCAAATCAGAGAACCGTAAGCAAACAACCAAATATCAGAATTGGGTTTTTGTCGCACTAAAGTTTGTTGAATCGAAGCTTGTAACTCCGCCTCGCTCAGCAGGTGTTTTCCCAAACTAGATTGAGCGATCGCTTTTTGTAGCAGCCCTGATTCGAGATAGGCGCGAGTGAGAATCATAGCAACGGCGAGAAGAACTGCCTCAGACTTCAACCATCCTACAATAGACCTATTGCAGATAAAACTCAATTAAGCAGGCTAGGACTGCCGCTCGCCTCGCTCCTGCAAACTTTCGGTTTGCGGGTGAAAGTGAATCCCTAAGGCTTGAAGCAGCTTGAAATCATATCGTCCTTTCTCAAGAAGGTGCATTTGCAATAAGTCTAAGATGTCTACCACATCATCTTGCTGCGGTTTTGAAGCGTTTCTACGTAAGTAGCTAGATTCAAGTTAACCAACAGAACCCTACACTATCTAAGTAGTGGAAAGCGGGTGAGGCAGTGAGAATAGGGCGTAACAACTGGCACATTTTCCCAAGACTATTCAGATGGCTGCGACATCTCCCCTCAAGTCTGCGTACTCTACTGCTTGTAGCGGTTTACGTTTTAGCTGGGCTAGGTCTAGAAGAATTAGCCGCTGTCTTTGACACGGCGGCAGCGATCAGCCCTTGGGAGCCATCAGCCGGACTTCACTTCGTGCTTTTGTTGGGTTTTGGTCTGCGCTATACCCCTGAGTTGCTGCTCATCCCCTTGCTACATATGTTAGTGGTGAGTCCACTAAACATTGCTCCGTTCTACGTGTTGCTCTGTGCTATCTGGATAATGCTAGGCTACAGTCTAGCCAGTGCTTTGTTGCTACACAAGTTACATATCGATCCATACCTCCGCCGTTTTCGTGACGTTTTTAGATTTGCTATTGTCACTTTTATTACATCGCTCGTAGTTTCTGGGCTATATGTAACGACGTTAGCGGCAGCCAGCAGTCTTTCTTGGTCTCAATGGACGGTACAAGTCATCCGCGAATGGGCTGGAGAGGCTACTGGCATTGCCATGTTAGCGCCGCCGCTTTTGCTTTTGTTACGCATAGTATCTGAGGCTAAGTGGCAGGTTACTCAAGAAAGACCGACGCAGCAGATCGACGCAGGTCGGTTGAGGAGTCAAACGGTACTGGAGTGCAGCATAGATCTGATTGCTTTAATTGTCGCCATCTGGCTCGGCTATGGATTTCCGCCAGGATTATCTTTAGAGTACAGCTATTTTGTGTTTTTGCCGTTGATTTGGATCGCTGTGCGGCACGGATTCGAGCGAGCAGTGCTAGCAGTTTTAGTCATTAATATTGGTGTCACGCTCCTGGTTTACATTCGCTCTGGGAATAATACATTAGCCTTACAGTTTTGCTTGATGACAGTTTCATACACGGGTTTGCTTGTGGGTGCTGCGGTTACAGAACGCCAGCGAGTAGAAGCGTCACTGCGAGAGAGTCAGCAACAATATCAAAATTTGTACGATTCTGCTCCCGATTCCTATGCCTCGATCGCGGTTAATGGAATTATTAAATCAATCAATCAGATTGGTGCTGATTTTCTGGGCTACCGCAAACAAGAGTTGATCGGCAGACCGATTTGGCTGACGATTTACCAACCAGATTGGCAATTGGCTCAACAATGGTTGGATAGAGTTTTGAGGGAAAGGTTGGTCAGTAGTGAAAATGAACTACGAAAAATTCGCAAAGATGGGTCGGTTGTATGGGTTCGCGAACGCAGCCAACTGCTATTTGACGAAGATGGAATGCCTACGGAGTTGCACGTAATTTGTCGAGATATTACAGAGCGCAAGCACGCAGAGGAGCAACTGCTGCACAATGTGTTTCACGATGCCCTCACAGGTCTACCCAATCGATCTTTATTCATGAATCGCCTAGAGCGTGCGGTGGAACATAGTAAACGAGATGAAGATTATCTTTTTGCTGTCCTCTTCCTTGACTTAGATCGTTTTAAGGTGATCAATGATAGTCTTGGGCATACACTTGGGGACGAATTTCTCATTGCTATTGCTAGAAGACTAGAAGCTTGCATACGTCCTACAGATACGGCGGCGAGACTTGGGGGAGATGAATTCACAATCTTGCTTGAGGGTATTGATGACATTAGCGACACTATCCAAGTCGCAGAACGGATACAAGCCCAACTGACATTGCCCTTCAATTTAGGCGGGCAAGAGGTATTTACTACAGCAAGTATTGGCATTGTCCTGAGAACGACAAGTAACAACCAGCCAGAAGACCTACTGCGCGACGCTGACATCGCTATGTACCGAGCCAAGAGCTTAGGTAAAGCGCGATACGAGATCTTCAACCCAGAGATGCGCAATCGCGCCGTTGCACGCTTGCAGATGGAAACGGAGCTGCGACGAGCGATTGAGCGTCAGGAGTTTCGGATTCACTATCAGCCGATAATATCGCTGCAAACTGGTAGAATTGTTGGCTTTGAGGCGCTAATACGCTGGCAGCATCCAAATCGAGGTCTTGTTTACCCAACCGAGTTCATGTCCATTGCAGAAGAAATCGGGCTAGGTTTTGCTCTAGATCGGTGGGTGCTGCGGGAAGCTTGTCGCCAGCTCCAACAGTGGCAAGAGCAATTCTTATCTAGCCCAGCCGATGAGGAAAGCGCCGCGAGTGATTCCTCAAGAGCAATCCAATCCTTAACCATTAACGTCAATCTTGGTACTCCCCAGTTTGGGCAAGCTGAGCTGCTAAAGCACATCAACCAAGTCCTACAGGAGACTCATCTAGATGCGTCTAGTCTACAGCTAGAGATTACAGAAAATGCGATTATGCAGAATCATGAAGCGGCAAGTGCCATGCTCTCACAACTCGGAGCTATGGGAATTCGGCTGCTCGTTGATGACTTTGGCACTGGCTATTCATCTTTAGGTCGTCTTCACCGCTTTGCGATCGATATGTTAAAAATCGATCGCTCTTTTGTTAGCAATATCGGGACTAGTGCGGTCAGTCTAGAAATCACTGAAACAATCGTGACGCTTGCCCAAAAGCTTGACGTAGACGTGACAGCAGAAGGAGTAGAAACAGCAGAGCAATTAGCCCGGTTGAGAGAGTTGAACTGTGGATACGGACAGGGATATTTTTTCTCTATGCCACTAGAAGCTTCAGCAGCAGAGGCATTAATCGTGACAAATCCCCGGTGGTGAATTGAGGCGAAAGCAAATGAGGCGATCGCGCTTTACTCTCTTATACAAAAACCGTTAGAGCAAGAGCAAGGAAACACAGACAAATAACGGCAAATTATTCTGTCTCCTGTCTCCTGCCTCCTGAAGCGGGCGGTTGGCGAACTCGTCGCCAATGAAGCCGCGTTCTCCGATCTACTTCACCGCTGCTTCTCGCGCTGCGGCTGCTTGGTCGGGATGAATGCCCAAGCGAGTCAGATTGATCCGACCTTTGCCATCGATCTCTCTGACTTTGACAATCACTTCATCACCAACTGTGACTTCGTCTTCAACTTTTCCTACACGATAGTCAGCCAGTTGAGAAATGTGGATCATGCCTTCTTTTCCGGGCAAAAATTCCACAAACGCGCCAATGGGAATAATTCGAGTTACGCGACCAGCGTAGACTTCTCCTTCTTGTAGCTTGCGGGTCATTCCCTGGATGATGTTACGAGCTTTTTTCGCTTTGCTCTCATCCACCGCAGAGATCGTCACCGTGCCATCGTCTTCAATATCGATTTTGGCTCCAGTTTCTTCGGTGATCCCTTTAATTGTCTTGCCACCAGGTCCGATAATCATGCCGATCAGATCTTGCTCGATCTTAATTGTCAGCAGACGCGGGGCAAAGGCTGACATTTCGCTACGCGGCTGGTCGATCGCCTGAAGCATTTTTTCCAAGATGTGCATCCGTGCGGGACGCGCTTGGTCAATGGCTTGTTTGATCGTTCCTATGGGTAACCCAGAAATTTTCATGTCCATTTGCAGGGCTGTAATTCCTGTATCCGTCCCAGCCACTTTAAAGTCCATATCGCCCAAGAAGTCTTCAATCCCCTGAATATCAGTCAGGACGCGGACTTCGGAACCTTCTTTAATCAGTCCCATCGCCGCCCCACTCACGGGCTTGAGAATCGGAACGCCTGCATCCATCAGAGAAAGAGTGGAACCGCAGACCGAACCCATTGACGTAGAACCGTTAGAAGAAAGGACTTCTGACACCACGCGGATGACGTAGGGAAAATCAGCTTTGGGTGGTAAAATGGGCAAGATGGCGCGTTCTGCTAGCGCTCCGTGACCGATTTCACGCCGACCTGGGGCACGCAGAGGTTTTGTTTCCCCAACCGAGAAGGGTGGGAAGTTGTAGTGATGGATATAGCGTTTTTCTAGGTCTTCTTGCAGATCGTCAGATAGGTTTTGAGCGTCGCCTGGTGTTCCCAGGGTACAAGCCGAGAGAACCTGCGTCAGACCGCGATTGAACAACCCGCTACCATGAACCCGCTTGGGTAAAACATCAACTCTACAGGAAACGGGGCGTACTTCGTCTAGTTTGCGTCCGTCAACCCGCACGCCATCTTCAACAATTTGCCGTCGCATCAATTGCTTGGTCAAATCTTTAAAAGTGTTACCCAGTGCTTTGCTTTCGGTAGTCGTAATCACCTTTACCGGATCTTCTTCTGGCAGTTCGGCGATCGCTTCGGCAACAGATGCTTTCACTTCATCGAGGGCAGCATCGCGGCTGTTTTTGTCAAGGTCAAACTGCGAGAGAATTTGTTTGATTTGAGTTTGGGCGCGATCGCGAATGAAGTCTGTTAAAGTAGAATCTACTTCTGGCGGTGTGACTTGTGGCGGTTCGACCCCTAAATCTTTGAGAAACTCCTGTTGAGCAGCGATCAAATCTCGCACGGCTTCGTAGCCGAAATCGATCGCCTCAACCATGTCCTGTTCTGAGAGTTGGTTAGCTCCAGCTTCCACCATAATTACGCCGTCTGGAGTACCCGCTACCACCAGATCCAAATCTCCTGCCTTAATTTCAGCATAGGTAGGATTAATAATAAAGTCATCCCCTACCAAGCCGACGCGCACGGCTGCCATTGGTCCATAAAAAGGAATTTGCGCCAGCATCACCGCCATTGATGCACCCGTTACCGCTAGCACGTCCGGCGGGACTAACTCATCCATTGCCAGAGTCGTCGCCACGACTTGCAGATCGTCCCGCAGCCAACCAGGAAACAGCGGACGCAAGGGGCGATCGATCAAGCGGCTCGTCAGAATCGCCTTTTCTGGCGGACGACCTTCACGCCGCAAGAAACCACCTGGAATTCGACCGACAGCGTAGAGTCTTTCTTCATAATCTACCGTCAGGGGAAGAAAATCAATGCCTTCTCTGGCTGTACTTCGGGTTGCGGTAACTAAAACTGCTGTATCGCCTGATTGAATTAACACTGCTCCCCCAGCTTGAGGGGCTAACATACCTACTCTAAGTCGAATATCCCTTCCATCGAAGGATATTGACCTATCCATCTCTACCATTTAGTTTTTTGTCCTTCTTAATCGCTATTCTGATTCTGTCGCAATCCTAGCACCGATATACCTCTAGTGGGTTGTCACGGAAAAAGGGGAGTCGTAGGGGCGGATTTTGGCAGGACACCTGTATTAGAACAAATAGTTTTTCGGCTAAACCCTCCCGTACGGAAATCGGGGGAAGAAAGATTCAAAGCAATGCTGTATACAACATCAGTTGTCAGTTATCAGTTATCAGTGGTGCGTGCTGCGTGGTGGACATACAAATGACCAATGACCAATGACTAATGACTAATGACAAACTAAGTGAAAACATCTGTTAGAAACATTATCTTAGGGGCGATCGCTTTTGCTACGACTATCCTAGCCGCCATTACTGGCTATGTAGTGGCTGAATGGAATTTGTTAGAGGCAATTTACATGACCACGATTACCGTTCTTGGTGTGGGTTATGGCGAAGTGAAACCGATTACCTCACCTGCACTGCGAGTCTTTACCATTTTGGTGATTGTGGCTGGTTATACTTCGGTGGTTTATATCGTGGGAGGGTTCGTGCAAATGGTGACTGAGGGAGAAATTAATAGTTCTGGCACGGGGTGAATATACCTCTACAGAAAAGAAACTCAAATTAGCTGGTGCGGATCGCGTGATTATGCCCGCTTCTATTGGTGCAGAACGGATGGCGCAGATGATTACCCATCCTGCGGTAATGGATTTTCTCAACCAAGACGACGGACGGCATACTTTAAATGAATTACTCGCTCAAATTGGTGTTTATATGGATGAGTTAACGATCTCGCCCGATTCTCCATTTGCGGGTAAAGTCGTGAGCGACATGGAAGTACGGGGGAAAGGCGGTTTTCTCGTTGTGGCACTGCGTAAACCGGATGGCACGATGATTATTCACCCTCAGCATGAAATGTTGCTAGAAGCAGGTGACACGGTTATCCTCATGGGACATCGTGGCGACATTCCTCAATTTGCCCAAAAATACGTTTTGCGACGGGATATTAGATATAGAGGTGCAAAAGCGCGATCGGATTGGTTGTAAGTTGATGGTTGTTAGATAACTGGTAGTTGGTAGTTGGTAGTTGGTAACTGGTCACTAGCCACTAGCCAGCAGTCACTAGTCACTATTAAATGCGATCGCTTGCCGCTTTTCATTGCTTTAGCAAAAATAAATCTTTCATTTAGTTCTACTTAATTAAGATAGTATAAAGTCGATTTGTTTCCCTGGCTGGGGTTAGGAGTGGGTGGGTGTCGAAGGCTGCTAAGTTTTTGCTAATTGGTTCAACTGAGACTTACAGTGGTAAGTCCGCCACTGTATTAGGTCTATCTCATCGATTGCAACAAATGGGGCTGGATCTTGCCTACGGCAAACCTTTGGGTAGCTGTTTTAGTGAAGATACCACAGCCGCGATCGCTGATGCTGATGTTGAGTTTGTGACTAAACTGCTGAAACTCCCACCGCAGCGAGTATTCCCCACAATCTTGTCCTTGGACGAAAATGCCATTGGCAAACGCTTGCGAGGAGAAGACAACATCGACTACCGCGAACGCCTGAAGCAATATCTGCAACTTCCGGCAGGCGATCTAACAGTCTTGGAAGGACCGGGAACTCTGGAAGAGGGCAGTTTGTTCGATCTGCGAATGCTGCAAGTGGCTGAAATTATCAATGCTTCAATTCTACTGGTGTCTCGCTACAAATCGGCGTTTTCTGTGGAACCTTTGATTTCGGCACGACGGCGCTTGGGCGATCGCTTAATTGGCGTGCTACTGAATGATATTCCTCTCGATCGGATGGAAACTGTAGCAGCAGAAGTCAGCCCTTATCTGGAAAAACGCAGTATTCCAGTTTTAGGAATGCTGCCTAGCAACCGCTTACTCAGAAGTGTCAGCGTTAGAGAATTAGTCAATCAGTTAAAAGCAGATGTCCTTTGCCGTGCCGATCGCCTCGATCTGATGGTGGAAAGTTTGGCAATTGGAGCTATGAATGTCAACTCAGCGTTGAGATATTTCGGACAGCGGCGAAATATGGCTGTCATCACGGGAGGCGATCGCGTTGAAATTCAATTAGCAGCTTTGGAAAGTTCTACTCAATGTCTCATTTTAACTGGTAAGCTTCCCGCACCAACTTTTATCCTTAGTAAAGCAGAAGAACTCGAAATTCCCATCCTCTCAGTCGATCTCGATACGTTAACTACAGTAGAGATTGTCGATCGCACGTTCGGACAAGTGCGCCTGCACGAACCCTTCAAAGTTGAATGCATCCGTCAGTTAATGGCAGAACATTTTGACTTCAATCGCTTATTATCTCAACTCGACCTCAGCCCTGCTGTCGCTCTGCCTTAAATCTAAATTATCCATAAATAGTTGCCATTCCCTGCGGTTCGTGCGAGTATTTACCACTTGCTGTAGGTTTATATATCTCGTTATATAAACATAAACTCTCAGGATGTTTGGCAACAAATTGCATCATCTGGCGATGAAATTTCCCCCTGAAAAATGCTTGCAAGCTTTGCGGCGATCGCCAATAACTTACCATCACGACTTCATTAGCAGCGCAAATCCCTGCTTTAACTTGCACGCAGCCATCAGCCGTCGCCGTTGCGTTCTTAATCCACAGAAGATTTTTCCACATCCAAATAAAGCCTGCGCGATCGCGTGCCAAGAAACCGTTCACAAAGGCGATCGCTTCGGGGTTTTCTGATAACTCAACTTGATAGATTGAATAATTCATACGAGAATCACCTCATTGATTAGCGATCGAGCGAGCAATTTTGACCAGTAGTGACGTTACATGTAATGTCTTTACAGCCATTGCATCTCGTTTAATATGCAATTAATTGAATATGTTAATATAATATGCACTTTTTTGCATAAGTCAAGTAAAGAAATATTATGGCTTTAGCACACGCGATCCTGGCATGTCTGCTCGATCGTTCTCTCAGCGGATACGATCTAGCACAACAATTTGATGGCTCGGTTGGATACTTCTGGGCAGCCAGCCACCAGCAGATTTATCGAGAATTATCCAAATTAGAACAACAAGGCTGGATTGCAGCCGAAACCATACTTCAGACAGGAAAACCAGACAAGAAGCTCTATCGCATCACAGAACTAGGCAAGCAACATCTGAAGGCTTGGATGACCGAAGCTTCCGATCCTTCACCGATTAAGGACGATTTATTAGTCAAAATTTTTGCAGGTTATCTCGCTCCCCAAGCGATCGCAATCGAGTTGAAGCGTCATCAAAAAGCGCATCAGGAAAAGCTGGCAGTATACAAAGCTATAGAGCAAAAGTACTTTAGCAATCCGCAAATACTATCCGAAACCGAAAAGTTTCAATACCTCACTCTCCTGAATGGTATTAGCTACGAAACTCACTGGCTGTCTTGGATTGATAGAGCAATACAGTTACTTAAATAGCAGGGGACAATTCGCAATTCGTACTTTTGCGCTGCGCTACACTACCCCTAGTCTTTGACAAGGCGTTTCCCCTACGGGAAAACAAGCTACATGAACGCAATTTGCAATTCACAACTTACTGCCTGGAGTTTAGACTAATTAGCAAAGAAAAGCGGTCAGATCGTTGATTCCGCTCGCTTCATGGTCAAAGATGTTTCAAATCACTTGACCATGAGTAATTTTGACAAACTTCAGGATTTTCGGCACAAAGCCTATACTCTGATGGGTAATGGTAGAGATGCGCTGTTTGACCTGATGGACGCGGTTTTAGTTAGTCGTAGGATTGATTCGT
>NZ_JBOFLP010000238.1:0-18754 GCF_051657925.1 Chroococcidiopsis sp. | reverse complement strand
TTTGGTTATTTTGTGCAAATAGATGTTAACAATCCCGTAACGATAATTTCACATTTAAAATCTTGAATTATCCTTAAAGTTGGCGCTGCTCCCAGGTGTGGGTTTTTGCCACTAGCTCTAGCCGTCCAGATCAGCCGTGAGGGGTTATGTCTAATTTCAGTGAGCCGGAAACTGAAGATTCTCAACAGTCTTCTCGACCCAACCGTCTCAAGAATATCTTATTTAGTCGGACTACTGTTGCTATTGGCGTACCAATATTGGTAGGGGTAGCAGCGGGTGCGTGGTGGATAAATCGATTCATTTACGAACAGCTATCGCCACTTGTCGAAAAAAATCTTTCCCAAACCCTCAAACGACCGATTAAAGTTGGGCGCGTCGAACGGTTTGGTTTGACGGGGTTACGCTTGGGTGCTACTTCTGTCCCGGCTACTGCTACCGATCCAGATACGGCATCGATTGAAGCAGTGGAGGTAAACTATAACCCCTTATCAGTGCTTTTGACTCGCACTTTGCCCTTAGATGTCACGCTTGTTAACCCAAAAGCCTACGTGCAGCAAGATACCCAAGGGCGCTGGGTAAATACTGATATTGCTACGGGTGGTGAGGCGGGAGGTCCAATTCAAATTGCTCTGAATCGTCTTGGCTGGCGGAATGCCCAAGCAGTATTAGTATCCAACGTTCAACAACTAACTCGTTCTACATCACGTAATACTGTCACCCTCAACCAAGTTAACGGAGAAGCAACTTTTCGCGAGAATTATAATCTAATTGATTTTAATTTAGCCGGAAAACCGCAGACAGGGGGAGAGCTAAAGCTCGATGGAGATTTTCGCGTCGAGTCGGGACGAGCCAGTATCAATATTAATACGCAAGAATTTCTAGCTTCCGATCTAACGCGGCTGATTGAATTGCCGTTAGTTATTCAAGGTGGTCGAGTCAACAGCGATTTTAAAGCCGAACTCACTCCTGTAAAACTGTTGGGTTTATATGGTACTGCCGACCTAAACAAGGTGACAGCTCAAGTTAACCAATTGCCGCAAGCCTTTAATAATTCGCAGGGAAGGTTGCAGTTTAAGGGAACGGAAATTTACCTAGATAACGTTGCCAGTAGCTATGGCAAAATTCCAGCTGTGGCTAAGGGTTCTCTGGATATCGAAAAAGGCTTCAATCTCTCGGCTTACGTCGATGCTGTCAGCGCCGCCGCCGCAATTTCTAGCTTAAAACTACAAGTACCCGTACCTGTTGACGGTGTTTTTCGATCGCAAGTCAAACTGACAGGACCCGTAGAAGCGGCTGTTTTGACCGGAGATGTAGTAAATATCAAACCAGTCCGGTTAGATCGATTAGATGTCAGTCGAGTTAGTACGAATTTTACTCTGGATACGGCAGCGGGAACGTTAAATTTTCCCAATATATCAGCTACGCCTGCCGCTGGAGGTAAGGTGACGGGGAACGGGACGCTGAAATTAGCCCTCAAACCGGAACAAACAGCAGGATTAGATTTTAAGTTTATTGCTAATAATATTCCAGGGGATGCGATCGCCAAAGCCTACGGTGTAACTAACCAAGCTGCGAAAGTGGGAATTGTCACCGCCCAAGCCCAAGTTTTAGGTACGCCAGATAAACCCCGTACAGTTGTCAATTGGCAAGCACCCCAAGCGACATATCCAGGTAAAGGACAGCTCGTTATTTACAACGCCAACAACCTCTTCCTGCGCGATACAATTTTCCGCGTGGCTGGAGGTGATGTTTCGGCGGCTGGGGAGTTGGTCAACCAACGTTGGAAAGCAGCAATCAAAGCGTCTGGGGTGAGATTGGGACAGTTAACTCAAGTCCCGCCCAGCTTGCAAAATCCGGTAAATGGTACGTTTAATCTAGCTGGTACGCTCGACCCAGCTAAACCACAACAACTCACTGCTACAGGTGCGGGTCGATTAACAGGTATTGGTGGGGGTACGATTAACGTTCCTAGTATCCAGGTAGCCGCCGGACGCTGGCAAACTCAATTGCAAGCAACGGGGTTACAATTGCAACGCCTCGCCCCCGTACCTCCTCAGTATGCGGGAAGTTTGAACGGAAGGCTGAATCTATCGGGTAGTACCACGGCTTTTACTCCAGAAACTTTACGGGGTAGCGGCACGGGAAGGTTAAATGTTGCCGGAGGTACGATTAATGCTAGGGAGATTCAGCTCAATAACGGTCGCTGGCAAGTAGCAATTAATACGAATGGAATCCAGCTCAATCGATTTAATCCACAATTACGAGGTTTACTGACAGGAGATGCCAACTTAGCCGGAACTATCAGCGAATTCAGTCCGGCAGGAATTACAGCAGCGGGGCGAGTTCGCTTGTCGGAGGAGTTAATCGGACAACCTCTGACTGCTTCCTTAAATTGGAATGGCAACACTTTAAATATTCCCCAACTCACATCTAGAAATATTCAAGCGAATGGCAAAGTTAGTGTTGACCCGCAAAATGTTGCCTCGATAACGGGGTTAAATTTTAACGTCAAAGTGCGAGACTACGATCTCAAAAACGCTCCCATACAGTTGCCACCAAATAGTAGCGTGGCGGGTAGAGTCAGTTTTGTCGGACAGGTTACGGGCAATTTACCAGTACCGAATGTCGTAGGTAAAGTGCGACTGCAAAACTTTGCCGTCAATAACGTAGCTTTCGATCCGCTATTAGCGGGAGATTTAAGGCTGCGATCGGGCAGGGGATTAAATTTAGATTTAGTTGGGAATCAAAACGATCGCGTTGCTGTCAATCTCAAACCTGACTATCGCCCGAATAATTTTACGGTGAGATTGGATGAGGCGATCGCCACTGGTAGAAGTCAGGGCGAGAATTTATTAGTCAATGTCGAAAATTTTCCTTTACGGGTGCTGAATTTGTCTGCACCAGCTAACCCCTACCTCACGGGTCCATTCAGTGGCATTTTGTCAGCCGATTTGACAGTCAATCCCGACCGTCTAACCGCCCAAGGAGATGTGGCTGTAACTCAACCTGGTATAGGTAGATTGCAGGGCGATCGCTTAGCGGCAAAATTTCGGTACGGGAACGGTGGCGGGACGCTGACTAATGGTGAATTTGTCAAAGGTCAAAGTCGCTATGCTTTAGCAGGTAGCTTCAACCAAACTCCTCAAGGTCCTCAATTTCAAGCTAAAGCGAATATCGCCCAAGGCAACATTCAAGATATCCTCAGCGCCCTGCAAATTTATGACTTTGAAGACCTGCAACGCGGTTTTCAGCCTCCTGATTATGCTACAGCAAAAGATTTAGGAATTTTACAAGTCGGCGCACCAAATAGATCGCTATTAACTCAATTACGTCGTTATTCGGAAGTTTTAGTTTTACTCCAACAGCAGCGCCAGCAACGTGAGGATGCTTTTCCAGTTCCAGCTTTAGCCGAACTTCAAGGAACTTTTGGCGGCGAAATTACTGCTAGTGGTTCTCCCCAACAGGGCATTGCTGCTGATTTCAATTTGAGAGGGGATAAATGGCAGTGGGGCAAATATACCGCCGATCGCCTCGTTGCTACTGGTAACTTTAATGAAGGAGTGCTAACCTTACTCCCCGCGCGGGTACGATTGGACGAAAACACCGCTGTAGCTTTAACTGGTCGTTTTAGCAGCGAACAGCAATCAGGTCAGTTACGAGTCAGGGGCTTTCCGTTAAGCCTACTCAATGACTTTGTCGAATTACCGATCGCCGTGACAGGTAATGTAGACGGTACGGCAACCATTGCTGGTAGTACCGAAAACCCCCTAGCAGTCGGAGAATTTCAACTCAGCGAAGGCACGATCAATCAAAACCCCGTAGAATCAGCTGCGGCTAGTTTCAGCTATGCTAATGCTCGTCTCGGTTTCGGTAGCAACATTCTGATTGCTGGACCCGACCCATTAACGGCGACTGGTAGTATTCCCTTACAATTACCTTTCGCTTCGGTTAAACCGGATAGCGACCAGATTCGTTTAGATGTCAACGTCCAAAATCAAGGATTAGCCTTACTCAATGTCTTGACCGACCAAGTGGCGTGGAAAAGCGGTGAAGGGCAAGTTCAACTGCAAATACGTGGCACTCTCAAGCAGCCTGAAGCTAGTGGAATAGCCGTGGTGAAAAATGCCACTATTACTGCTGCGGCTCTAGCAGATCCATTAACAAATGTGAATGGTACGGTGCTATTTAACGAAGATCGCATTCTCGTCAAGGGAATTCAAGGCGATTTTTCCAGGGGTCAGGTGGTTGCCCAAGGTGTGATTCCTATTTTTGAGAATTTGGCTGCTAGCGACCCAGATACTGCTAATCCTCTGATTGTCTCTTTAGATCGGTTGGCGCTGAATTTACCCAACCTGTATCAAGGAGGCGTTAACGGTAAAGTTACTGTCACTGGTTCCGCACTCAACCCCGTTATTGGCGGTCAGGTATTGCTAGCGGACGGTCAGGTTTTTCTACCGACTACCAATGCTCCTGCTACGCCTGGGGGACAAGGGGGACAAGGGGGAACTGCCCCAGCTCAAGCGGCTGAAGCGCCTGTGGAGTTGAGCAATTTGCGATTGACGTTGGGAGATCGTGTCTCTGTGACGCTACCGCCAATCCTCGACTTTCAAGCGGCTGGAACTCTGGTCGTGAATGGGATGCTGGGCGATCTGCGCCCTAAAGGAACTATCAATTTAGAACGTGGTAGCGTGAATTTATTTACAACTCAGTTTGAGTTGGAACGGGGTTACGAACAGAAAGCCACATTTACACCAAAACAAGCTTTAGATCCAACGCTGGATGTCCGATTAATTGCATCAGTACCAGAAGTGACGCGATCGCAAGTTCCTTCTACTAATATTAGTAGCGAAGTTTCCGACAATACTTTATCTACAGATATCGGTTCCGTAAATACCGTTCGCGTGCGGGCAATTGCTAAAGGACCAGCTAGCCAATTATTTGAAAATTTGGAACTGACAAGTAGCCCTTCCCGCAGTCAATCAGAGATTATCGCTTTGATTGGTGGTGGTTTCGCGCAAACTTTGGCAGGACAGGGTGGTGGTGATACGGCAACGGGACTAGTTAATCTGGCAGGAACAGCTATATTAGGTAACTTTCAAAATACGTTTACCGACATTGGCAATGCCTTGGGTTTATCAGAGCTGCGTTTATTCCCCACTTCTATTTCTAATGAGGAGCGATCGCGCTCTTCTACTCTTGGTTTAGCAGCTGAGGCTGGCGTTGATATCACGCGCAATGCTTATGTCTCGGTTTTGACATTCTTAACCGCACAACAACCAGCTCAATTCGGTTTGAGCTATCGCTTGAACGATAACACCCGCGTCCGCGCCGCAACAGATTTTGCGGACGATACGCAAGCTGTGGTTGAGTATGAAGTGCAGTTTTAAATCCCATTGTCATAGTAAGGTTGGCATTGCTCACCCTACACTCAAATCTCACTAATACTTACTATAAATTTCCTCTTATATTTCTTTTTTGTTACGAAAGAGGTTATATTTTAAATATACAGGCAATAGCAACAAATAGATTAATAAAGTTAGCTTATTGCAGTGAAAAGAAACTCAAAAGCATCGATTAGATCTTTTGGGGTCAACATGCTGCACACTAAAAAGATACCCAAAAAACGTATTAGCGTTTAGCGGGAACTTTTAGGGAGGCAATTGCAGCTATGAATTTCATCGATTGTCTAGTTCTAACTTTTGCTAACATTGCTCTGTGTCTCAGCTTGCCTAAGCTACTGTCTTTGTTATCAGCTTCAAAAACTCAGCAGCTCAAAAGTATTAAACCAGCTTTAACTGCACCAATAGTTGAGTCTGAAGCTCCTAGTCTTCTCCAGATAGAAAGTTAGAAAGTTGAAAAATTTCACTTTTTTGACTTTTAACTTTTAACATTTAACTTACTGAGCGGGTACAGTCCACCAGGCGATCGCGTAAGGTTGAGAGGGTTGATTTACTTGTTGGCGAAATTGGACGCGAATTTTGTAATTGCCTGTAGTGGGAACTGGACAAAAAATATGCTCGATACTATCAACCTCGCTAGTTGAGGTACAAATATTACTAGCAGCAGCGTTGGAGTCTGCATTTAATAAGTAAAGGTCGAGATTATTTAAACCGCGATCGCGAAAATCTTCTCCGAGATCGAATTCACTATTTTGATTTTTATCTCTCAGCTCTACGAATCGATCCCATACTATGGTGATTGCAACATAACTACCCTGTTTCAAAGGTGCGGCGAGGACGTAATCTTCAGCAGAGTTAGCTTTGAGTTGATGATAGTTCCAACCCAGAGCTGGAACTGGTTGCAAAGATTGCCACTGTCCTGCTTTAAACTGTTCGTAGGCGCGAAAAGCATTCAATTGACCTGCACCGATTTCAGAATTTAAAGAAACTTTGGGCTGACGGTAAGCATCAGAATCTATCCAATTGCGATTTTGTTTGTCAATAATTGTTTTACTCATCCCTAATCGCAAGCCATCACCCGCATCTTGTACTTTATCAGCAGAGTTGAGCAACACCGCTTTCATCACCTGATGGCGACGAGCATCCAAACTCCAATTCTGCCGAGATCTCTCGCCCCCCTTCTCAAGGGGGGTTGGGGCGATCGCCTGCTTAATCTGTTTATCTCCATATTCCTGTAACAGCGCCACTGTAGCTGTAACGTGAGGTGCGGCAAAACTCGTACCCGTAACCTCCTTGACCTTAGCATCGGGATTAAGGGCATAAACCCTGTTGCCAGGAGCAACCAAACTAATCGACTGCCGCGTACCGAGATTCATTTCCCGTCCCCGCAATCTACCCTTGACGCCACCACCAGCGGCACTTAAATTAGTCACGTCAACTTTGCGGAAAATTCCGTCTTGGCGGGAGGAAAAAGCAATATTCATGCCGTTGTAATTATCGGTAGGAATGGGAATTCCGCCCTTCCCCTGATTTCCGGCAATAACATATAAAACATCGTGGACGCGGCTAGACCAATCCAGACAGCGAGTCAGTAGAGAATGACCATCTAATCTAGCCTCCGGTCGCGGGTCGCGTTCCAAAGTTTCACCAAAACTAAAATTAATCGCCCGCACGTCACCGCTATTGTGGTTTGCTGTCGATTGTGCGGATAAACATTCTTCCGGCTGTCCGGCATACTTCACCGAGCCTACCGCAGTCGAGTATAACCTAGCTCCTGGGGCGATCCCTGCCAGAGTTTTGCGATCGCTAATCATAATGCTGGCAACATTTTGGGCGTGGGGGTCGATATTCGTATTTGCCTTAGCTGCACCATTACGTAAAAACACGCCAGCTGGGGCGATCGCAGGTTGTTTGGAAACCGCCTTATCCAAGCCAAACTTTCCAGGTCGTCCAATCTCCACCTGACCGATCGCAATTTTCCGCCCAATTAAGTTGTAAGGTAATTCATGCAGCCGTTGGGCATCAATTCCCGTGACTCCGATAGACAGCGTTTCTTGCGTCCACACCGGACGCGCCAACCCCACAGATGCCAAACAAATCCCCCCTGCCACCCAGACCAGCTTTTTCACCAATTCCTCCTTCAATTAGGAAATGCAGCTTTACACTTTACTCTAAAACAATTGGGAATCGGGAGTCGGGAGTCGGGAGTCGGGAGTCGGAATCAATTGCAAATTGGTCACTGATAACGAATGAGTGGTAACTGATAACTATAAAAAGCTACGATCGCATTAGTACTGGAGTCATAAATTATGTGGGGTAGTTTTCAAAACAGTCAGTTACGGATTGAAGTAGAGGCATCAGCAGCAGCAATTAAAGATAGTTTGTTGCGTCCCGAACAGATGCAAAAATGGCTATCGCCACAACGGTTAGCTTCAGGAATGCCAGAACAACTCCATCCAGGTCTGACTTTTACTAGTTGGATTGGACCTGTAGCGATCGAACATCAAGTAGACGTGGCAAAGCCAAATTGTTTGCGCCTATTGCTCCACGGTGGAATCGATGGATTTCACGAATGGTACTGGGGCGAAGGTTGGGTACAATCGCGCATCGAAGGCGTATCCTTACTACCACTCAATTTGGCTCAGACGTTGGGCTTGCTGCGCTTGCGACAGTTTTTAAACAGTGACCAGTGACTAGTGACCAGTGACCAACATATCTTTTGCCCCTAATGATTGGTTAAGTATTTGCTTCAGGCTAGCTATGGCTTTGGTGTTCGGGGCAATTCTTGGTGTAGAACGCCAGATCGGTCGCAAACCAGCGGGTTTACGCACTCATATGCTAGTTAGTTTGGGTTCGGCATTATTAATTCTGATTCCACTGCAAATCGTGGCGACAGCAGAAGAAGGGCGTGATGCGATTAGTCGCGTCATTCAAGGGATTGCTGCTGGAGTAGGGTTTATTGGCGCTGGAGAAATTTTGCGCGAGACTCAAGTACAATCTCGCATAGATCGGGTACGAGGACTCACTTCAGCGGCAGCGATTTGGGTTTCTGCGGGCTTGGGAATTGCTGCTGGTTGCGGCTTGTGGCAAACGGGTTTAGTTAGTTCTGTTTTGGCTTTGATCGTTTTGACTGTATTTAAAAGACTAGAAAGACCGACAAAAAGGTAATTGATAAGTCGGGTAAACGCACAGTCGTAAGTCAGAATTAATTGGTCACTGATAACTGGTCACTGGTCACTGAATATTTGCCCTGCATTAACTGAGAGAATTTGTGATGCTTGGAGCCACTGGGAATCGAAGGCAGCTAAATGAGTTGTAGCAATCAAAGTTTGAAAACGGTCTTGAATTGCCTCTAGAAGTTGATTTTGACGGTTGAGATCGAGTTCTGCCAAGACATCATCTAGTAATAATAGCGGTGGTTCTCCGACAACGGCTTCGATCAGTTTCAATTCTGCTAGCTTGAGGGCTAAAACTAAAGTGCGCTGTTGACCTTGGGAACCATATTGTTTAGCAGGAGTTTGATTAATGATCAATTCAATTTCATCTCGGTGGGGACCGACTAAAGTTGTACCTTGATGCTGCTCGGCGATCGCTCTTTGCTCGATCTTGTCTAAGAAAGCTTGCTGCACTCCTTCAGGGTGAGTTTCGGTGAACGGTACGTTTGGAGCATACCTAATTTGCAAAACTTCAGCGCGATCGCTAATGCTAGCATGCCACTCAGCAGCCAAAGGTGCTAAACGCTCGATCGCCCGCGCCCTTCTCCTGACTACCCGCGAACCAATAGTTACCAGCTGCGCATCCCAAGCCGCTAATTCTTCCTTCTCCTGTACGGGCATTGGAAACCCGCCCCTACTTTTCAAAAATGCATTTCTCTGCCGCAATACTTGATTGTATTGCTGCCAGATATGGACGTATACGGGTTCTAACTGGATTAACAGCGTATCCACCCAGTGACGGCGCTGTTCTGGCGCACCACGCACCAGTTCTAAATCTAAACTGGAAAATTCTACAGCATTGAGGACACCTAAAAAATCCAGTTGGCGGCGCAATTGTTCGCTATTGAGAGCTACTGTCCGCCGCCCCTGACGGCGCAGAGTTACAGATAGATCGATGATGCCTGTTTGTCGCTCTAGCGTGGCGTGAATTTGCCCAAATGCCTCTCCCTCCTTGACAAGATCGCGATCGCGTGCCAAACGGTGCGATCGCAATGTTGCCAGCAATTCCACTGCTTCTAATAAATTCGATTTCCCCTGAGCGTTATTACCCACCAATATTGTTTTAGGAGCAACGAAATCAACTCGCTGCTCCTGATAATTCCGAAATTGCTTCAGATGGAGGGTTTTGAGGAACATTTTGATGGGTTGTTGGTTGTTGGTTGTTGGTTGTTGGTTGTTGGTCATTCGTCATTTGTCATTTGTCATTTGTCATTTGTCATTTGCGATCGACAACGATCGATTGTTATTAGTTTTGACTTTTGACTTTTGATTTTTGACTTTTGACTTCCCCATTAACCATTAACCATTAACCATTATCTACTTGCTTTCCGACGCTGTTGCCAGTTGATAAACAATTTCTCCATTTCAATCCAGACAAACATTAAACTGCTGAAGCCGAAGCAGATTAATAATTCTATCGGAGTTATAAAGTGAGTGCCAAAGAAAGCTCGTAAGGGCGGGACGTAAACTAGCAGCAGTTGCAAGACTGTGGTTAAACATACAGCCCCCAAAACGTAGGGATTGGACAGCGGATTCATTTGAATTGTCAGACGGGTGTTAGAGCGAATCGCCAAAGCATGTCCCATCTGCGCTAAGCAGAGCGTGGTAAATACCATCGTTTTCCAGCGATCGCGGCTCAATCCGGCTGTCTGTACTGCCTCTGTGTGGAAATATGCCCACTCCATCAAAATAATTGACAAAATTGCAAAGATAATTCCAATCCGCACCATGTACCAACCCAAGCCCCGGGCAAAAATGCTTTCGCGGGGACTAAATGGCGGGCGTTTCATGACGTTGGGTTCGGCTGGTTCTACTGCCAAAGCTAAAGCTGGTAAACCGTCCGTCACCAAGTTCATCCACAAAATTTGCAACGGTGTCAGCGGTACGCCGCCAAGTCCGAGAATTGGAGCCGCAGCAATGGTTAGCACTTCACCGATATTACTACCGAGAATGTATTTAATAAAGCGGCGGATATTGGTGTAAACGACTCTACCTTCCTCAGTAGCAGCGACGATCGTAGCAAAGTTATCGTCTAGCAATACCATATCGCTAGCTTCTTTACTCACGTCCGTACCAGTAATACCCATTGCAATCCCGATATCTGCCTGTTTCAAGGCGGGGGCATCATTTACCCCATCCCCTGTCATGGCAACAAATTTACCTTTGCGTTGCAATGCCTGGACGATGCGAAGTTTGTGTTCGGGAGACACCCTAGCATAAATGCTCGTTTCGTCTACTTCCCGTTCTAAATCGGCTTGGCTCATCCGTTCTAATTCTTGCCCAGTGACGGCGCGATCGCCTGCTTGAGCAATGCCTAAATCGATCCCGATTGCCCTTGCTGTTAACTGGTGGTCGCCCGTGATCATGATCGGACGAATCCCAGCTTCGCGAGATCTTGCCACTGCATCCCTCACTTCTGGTCTGGGTGCATCCAGCATCCCCACCAATCCCAGCCAAACTAATTCTCGTTCTGAAGCTTCTTCCGATCCCTCTGGAGGTATTTCTGCTAAAGGCTTGTAGGCAAAACCCAACACCCGCAGCCCTTGACTTGCCATTTGGTTGTTTGTTTCCAGAATTTGCTGCCGCTGAGCCTCGTTAATCGCCACAGCGCGATCGCCTGTATGAATGCGATCGCACCTTTCCAAAGTCAACTCGGGCGACCCTTTTGTAAACATCAAATAAGCCGAGTTATGAGAAGCTAAAGACGAAAGCGCATAGTCTTGTACCTCTTGCCTCGTTTGACAAATCACGCTCATCCGCTTGCGTTCGGAGGAGAAGGGAAATTCAGCCACGCGGGGCAAACGGCTAGACCACTGGTCTTTTTGAATTCCGGCTTTAGCGGCTAAAGTCACTAACGCCCCTTCGGTTGGGTCGCCAACAATTTTCCACTGTCCTTGTTCCTCTTGCAGAAAAGAATCGTTACACAAGGCACAGGCAACGAGCAATGCTTGTAAATCTGGATCTCGGTCTGCGTCAATCGCTCGACCGTCGCTCAAAAATTCTCCTTGGGGTGCATAACCTTCGCCAGTTACCCGCAGGGATTTTTGGTTTAACTCGACTACCTGCACCACCATTTTGTTTTGCGTCAGCGTCCCTGTTTTATCGGAGCAAATTGTGGTAACGCTGCCTAAAGTCTCCACCGCAGGCAGTTTGCGGATCAAGGCATTCCGCTTCACCATCCGCTGCGTTCCTAGCGCTAGAGTCACGGTAATCACGGCTGGTAAGCCTTCTGGGACTACGGCAACCGCCATACTCAAAGACACTTGTAGCAGGTCTTCAAACGCACCCCAGCCTAAACGCCACACGCCACCTATAACCACCAAAGCCACTAAAATCATTGCCCCTGCAACGAGAACATTACCCAATTGCGACATTCGTTGTTGCAGAGGAGTCGGTTCGCTTTCCACCGCTTGCAACATGGCAGCGATTTTACCGAGTTCCGTTTGCATCCCCGTATTAGTGACGATGACTTTCGCCCGTCCTTGGGTGACTTCCGTACCTTGGTAGACTGAGTTGATGCGATCGCCCAATCCCGTATCTTCCGGTACTTGGATATCAGCTTGTTTTTCTACCGCGTGGGATTCTCCCGTCAATGCCGACTCGCGAATTTGCAGGTTTGATTCTTCAATGATTCTGCCATCGGCGGCGAGTTGGACTCCTGCTTCAAGCAGCATTATGTCTCCTGGTACGAGGTCTTTTGCTCCAACTTCCGTGAGTTTGCCGTCGCGCATGACTCTGACTAAAGGAGCCGACAGACGTTTGAGTGCTGCTAGAGCTTTTTCAGCCCGGCTTTCTTGTAGGTAGCCGAGAATTCCGTTGAGAACGACAATTAAACTAATCGCGATCGCATCTTTGGGAAATTCGTTATTGCGTATATCTAACACTGCCGATACAACTGCCACGGCAATTAGCATCAGCAACATAATATTTTTGAACTGATCGATCAGGATCGCGATTGGACTGCGACCTCCAGACTCTTGCAATTCGTTAGGTCCATACTCCTCTAAGCGCTGCTTGACTTGAGACGAGCTTAAACCCGCTTCTGCATTGCTTTCTAAGACTTGTATAGTTTTATCAACTTCTAAGGCGTGCCAAACGTGGGTTGGGTTAGGATGGGGGTTTGCAGACATGGATAGTTTGCTAAGAAATGCTTGCTGAATTAAATCATAAATTAAGCACTATATTTAGGCTATCTGTTCTAGGGAGTGGTGGGAGGCAAGGGAAGTCAGAAGTTGGAAGTTATTCTGATTGTTGCAGCCAGAAATAGGCAATTCCTAACGTTACTAGAGATAAAGGCAAGCCAAAGCGCAAATGTTCCCAAAAACTGAGGTGATAACCTTGTTTTGCCGCAGTTTCAGCCACAATCATATTTGCCATCGAACCCAAAAGCGTCATATTTCCAGCTAAAGTTGAACCAGCTGCCAGTAACAACCACTCGCGATCGCTATTTTGAGGAATTAATGGTTGTAACAACAATACTGCTGGAACGTTGGATATTAAATTAGAAAGCACTACTGTTACGCTTAATAATCCTGCGTTGCTATCTGTTAATACTGTAAAACTTTTAATACTGTAAAACTTTGAAGAAACTTTAGATTTTTAACACCGTTTGTGAGTACAAATAAGCCGGAAAACATTAGCAATAAATCCCATTCTACTACTGGTAGAATTTTCTATGGCTTTAGCCTACGGGTAATTAAAAGCAATCCAGATGCTACCAACGCTGACTCTGCTAGCGGTGCGCCGAGTAGAAATGCTATTAACATCCCTCCAGTAATAATTAAACTTTTATACAGTACGGGTTTAAGAATACGTCTGCGTCTAATATGGGGACGGTCGAGGGTAGGTTTAAAAGAACGAATTTCGGGATACAAACACCACAACCAGCCTAATTTTACAAGCAATCCTACTACAGCAACAGGAGCCAAAGCCTGAGTAAATTCTCAATAACTAATTTCTGAAAAAGAAGCAATTAAAATATTTTGAGGATTGCCATTTAAAGTAGCAACAGAATCAATATCTGTTGCCCCTATTAATGCTAAAAGATCGGGAATTGGATTTAATTCTAAAACTAGCGCTAGAGCGAGTGTTAAAGGTGTAAAAATTAGCGCAATCGTATCGTTAAGAAATAAGGCAGATAAAAAGCCACTGACAAATGTTAAAGCAGTTAGTAATCCAAAAGGACTGCGAGTGTAACGTAATAAAATATTTAAAGCTAGTTGAAAAAAACCGGCGCTGGTAGGGTAAGCATTGACAATCATAATACTAAGGAGAAAAACGATCGTTCCAGCGTCGATCGCCTCCCAAGCTTCTTTGAGACTAAAACTACCAAGACTAACTAGACAAGCCGCCCCCACAAAAGCGATCGTAGCGCGATTCATCCGCAAGCCGGGGAAGTATCCTAGCCCCAAACCTAAATAAGTTAACCCAAGGATGATGTATTGAAAAATGTCATTTGTCATTTGTCATTTATGAGTGTTTAATCATAACTTCTATCTCCTCAGTTTTGACTTTTGACTTTTGACTTTTGATTTTTGACTTTAAATTAGCTTAGTTACTAAAACTGTAACCATTCACAACTTATCCTCATCTAATGCCAGATTAGGAACGTATTTTCATCTAGTTTGTCTAAGAAAGTACGGTATTCGTGTGAGGTAAATCAGTTCAATGCAACAATTCTCAATACATCAAAAAAAATTTGCTTCCAAGCGCAAAGCAATTGAATCCTCGCTTAGCGGCTTAGCAATTTTGGGCGACCAGAATCTAAAATCTCAAATTCAAAATAGTATTACAGTTACGGCGATCGCATTGAGTTTGTCAACTCTCAGTTATATTTGTCCCGTATGGGCGCAACCAGCTCCAGAAAAAATGGATCGAACTTATAAAACTCTGACTGTCACGGGTAGAGGAGTAGAATCTATCCCCACCACGCTAGCTCAGGTACGTTTGGGAGTGGAAGTACAAGGCAAAACAGCCCAGCAAGTGCAGCAAGAAGCAGCGCGGCGATCTTCAACAGTTGTAGACTTATTGAAATCGCGTAACGTAGAAAAACTAGAAACTACGGGAATTTACTTAAACCCTCTTTATAATTACGCCAACAACGAGCAACGGCTTACGGGTTATTCTGCGACAAATACAGTAAGTTTCCGCGTCCCAACGTCACAAGCTGGTAATATCATTGATGCTGCCGTCAAAACTGGAGCAACTCGGATCGAAGGGGTGAGTTTTACTGCTACAGATGAGGCAATCGCCAAAGCGAGACAACAAGCCCTGCAAGCAGCAACAAAAGATGCTCAACAGCAAGCAAGTGCTGTTTTTAGCAGCCTCAATTTCAGCCAAAAGGAAATTGTCAGCATTCAAGTCAACAGCGCCAGTCCGCCACAGCCTCCCATGCCTTTAATGGCAAGAGAAGCAGCTTTTGCCGATAAAGCCGCTACGACCCCTGTAGTCGGCGGAGAACAGCAAATAGAGGCTTCTGTGACGCTGCAAATTGGTTATTGATAAATAATATAGGGGCGCACGGTTGTGCGTCCCTACTTAAAAATTGTCGTCGCTACTGTAACCGCTATAGCCGCCACCTTCGTTCTCGCGTTTAGATCCTAAAAGATCCATTTTGTCCACAAGAATGATTGGCGTTGAACGCGGTGTACCCGTATTGCGATCGTCCCAGGTGTCGAACTTTAAAGAACCCTTGATTCCAATTAGACTTCCCTTACGAACGTAATCTTTGGCTGTTTGCGCTGTTTTACCCCAAATTTCTAGCGTGAACCAGTCTGGTTCCTCGCTATTTTTGGTTGGTCTCCTTACAGCTAGCGTCATGCGGCACTTGACACTACCAGACTCAAAATACTTAATATCAGGGTCGCCACCAACACGACCGACGAGAGTAACAACGTTAAGACTCATATCACTCAAATTTAGTACAATTGTACTCGAAATCCATAACCACAATCGTAGCTTATTCCGTACCTATACTGGCAAGACCTCAGTTGTCAGTTCTCAGTGGCTGGTGGCTAGTGACTAGAGATAAAAAGCTGGTTCCACTAGTTACCATCCAATTATCAATGACTAATTACCAATTACTAATTTATGAAGATTTTATAAATTGGAGCGTTATATATTTACTTCTTGTCAACGATCTCCTTTTTTCTTCACAAGTCGATTAAGTGTTAATACTTATTCATCGCGCGATCGCCCGAGTTTCAATAATTGGAAATTGGCTTTTCGGTAACTGATAACTGATAACTGATAACTGATAACTGTCAACTGTGGAATTACTTAAAGTAAGCAAAAAATGGCTTAAATTTGTATAAAGATTCAGTGAAATTACCCTTGGGAATTTAGTTGGACAAGCATTAACTTTTCTTAACTGAAGGGGTGTTTTTGTCAGCCAGTCTAAGAATTGCAACTAAGCCTGACCGAGAATTAGTTGGCTCGACTAAACTCGAATTAGAGGGGTAAGAGAATTCCGATCTAGTTACTAATACTCTACTGATGTGTAAAAACTATATCTTGCTTTTACGGGGGAGTGGGAAGCGTGGGTATGTTTGGTCTGTTTAACCGTTTGTCGTTGTCTAGAGATATGGGTATCGATCTCGGTACTGCAAATACCTTGATTTATGTCTCTGGCAAAGGAATTGTACTGCAAGAACCTTCGGCGATCGCACTGGATTTAAGCGATAAATCGTCGATTGCTGTGGGAGAAGAAGCCAGAAAAATGCTTGGTAGAACGCCTACTAAGCCCGTGAACGTCTCGGTAATTCGCCCGCTACGTGATGGAGTCATTGCTGACTTCGATGCAGCCGAAATGATGCTGAAGCATTTCATGCAAAAAGTCCATGAAGGCAGGGTTGTATCTCCCCGCGTCGTGATTGGTATTCCCAGCGGAGTTACGGGGGTAGAACGCAGAGCATTAATGGATGCAGCATCTCAAGCAGGCGCGAGAGAAGTTTATTTGATTGACGAACCACTAGCAGCAGCAATTGGTGCGGGATTGCCCGTTGCCGAACCCATCGGTAGCATGATCGTAGATGTTGGGGGTGGAACAACAGAAATTGCCGTTCTCAGTCTTTACGGTACGGTACTGAGTGAATCGGTACGGATTGCAGGGGACGAACTGAATGAAGCCATCATGCAGTACATGCGAAAAATTTACAACTTAGTCATCGGCGAACGCACGGCGGAAGAAATTAAGCTGCGGATTGGCTCTGCCTATCCCTCGCGCGATGACGAAGATAATACGATGGAAGTTAGGGGATTGCATCTGCTTTCTGGTTTGCCGCGTAGCGTCACAATTAAAGAACCAGAGATTCGCGAAAGTATGTCAGAACCGCTGTCTGTGATTGTGGAAGCACTCAAGCGGACGCTGGAACGAACACCACCAGAGCTTGCAGCCGACATTGTAGATCGAGGTATTATGCTTGCGGGTGGAGGCGCGAAACTGAAAGGATTAGATACGCTAATTAGTCATGAGACTGGTATCGTCACCCACGTAGCAGCCGAGCCAATGCACTGCGTTGTCTTAGGAACGGGGTTGGCACTGGAAAAATTCAAGCAAATGGAGCGAGTCTTTAGCGATCGCTCTCGGCGAGGATAGAAACGAAACTTGGTAATGGGGAATTCAAAAGTCAAAAGTTAAAAGTCAAAAATCAAAAATAGGAGTTAGAAGTTGTAAGTCGTAAGTCAAAAGTTACTAACTACTCACAAATGACTAATGACCAATGACTAATGACCAATTACCAATTTGCATATCTCTCTGTTATCTAAACCTAAAAGTCTATTAAGTCAACCCATCGAGTTGACTGCTAACTACTAAAACCTATGTATATCGAACGTCGTCAGTGGTGGGAGAAACGCGCCTTACCGATCTTACTATGCATTGTTGCGCTTGGTACTGCTTGGACTATCAGGCAGACCCAAGCAGCACTGATTTTTGAAATTTATCAACTCATCACTCTTCCGTTTCATCGCTCGGTTTCCGTGCAAGCAGAGCGCTTGAGTGATGCCCAAAATCAAGAGCTTCAAGCTCAGTTAGCAGAACTCAAAAGCCAAAACCAACAGTTGAAAAAACTTCTTAGTTATGAGTCTGCTAATAATTTAGAACAAGCTATTGTCGCTCCAGTCATCGGACGTAGTGCCGATCAATGGTGGCAGCAAATAACTTTGGGACGCGGTACGAGTACGGGAATTAAAGTCGGAGATATCGTCACTGCTCCTGGGGGGTTAGTGGGTAAGATTAGTAGCGTCACTCCCAACACCAGCCGCGTACTGCTAATTAGCGATCGCACTAGTCAGCTAGGGGTTACAGTCAGTCGCAGCCGTCATACAGGATTTTTACGCGGGTTATCAGAAAGTCAAGCCGTGATGCAGTTTTTTGATAAAGTGCCTGACGTGAAACGCGGCGATGCGATCGTCACTTCTACTTACAGCCAAATTTATCCCGCCGGATTACCTGTAGGCAAGATTGAATCCATCGACTTGAATAAAAGCCCCGCTCCCGAAGCTATTGTCTCCTTTTCCGCTCCCATTCCCCATCTAGAGTGGGCAGTTGTTTATTCTAAAAGTCATTAGGAAGTAGGGCGTACGGCTAGGTGTGCGCTCTGCTCGATCCGAACATAAAAATTACGATTTACAAATTCTGAATTACGATTTTCGTTTGCTGCTTTAAGATCGAGGCTCTGAAAATTGAAATTTTAAAAAATATCCTCTTTTTTTATGCAGGGACTTAAATCTTTGCGCCACCTGTGGCAGAAGTCTCCTGGTTGGCGACAGTTTGTTAATGGGGTAGCGATTGTTGGCTCGGCGAGTTTGTGTCTGCTCTTACTACCGATGCGCTTGCCAGGAACAGTTTTACTTGGTATTGCTCCTAACTGGCTGCTGATCTGGGTAGTCACTTGGAGTATTAAACGCTCGGTTTTACAAGGAGCGATCGCAGGTATTACTTTAGGACTGATTCAAGATGGCATGACTGCCCATAATCCCACTCACGTTTTTGGTTTAATGATGGTGGGAATTCTGACGGCACGGTTGCAAAAGCAGCGCTATCTTCAGGAAGATTTTATTTCTGTGGCTCTGATTGTCTTTGCCATGACGATTATGGTAGAAACGATCGCCACCCTACAATTTGGTTTCCTGGGTGAG
>NZ_JBOFLP010000237.1:0-8651 GCF_051657925.1 Chroococcidiopsis sp. | reverse complement strand
ATCCCCCAACCCCCTTAAAAAGGGGGCAGTAGATCTGTTGCACATGGGGCTATCAAATCAAAATCCCCGCAATCATTCCCCCAAGTAACAGAAAACCCAACCAAACATTCTGACGAAACATTTCTCCGTAAGCTGGATTTGGTAACTGCGGATCGCGCAATCGAGTATATTGCCAAATCCAGCCAGATGCAGCCAAGACTAGGGTAATCCAAAAACCTAGATGTAGGTGCATGACTACCCCTAGCCAACCGAGTAAAAACACAGTACCAGCAAAGAAAACCGCGATCGCTTCTGGGGCGTATTTCCCGAAAAATAAAGCACTGGAATTCACGCCGATGCGCTTGTCATCTTCGCGATCGCTCATCGCATAAACTGTATCAAATCCTAGCGTCCAGCATAAAGTTGCTGCCCACAGCAACCAAGTTGCCCGATCTATACTTCCCGTGACAGCACTCCAGCTAATTAATACGCCAAAACCCCAGGCAATAGATAATACCAACTGAGGGACGGGAAACACTCGCTTTGCCCCTGGATAAAGCAAAATCACGGGTACGGCGGCGACACACAGCCAAAAGGATAATTGGTTTAAATATAAAGACAAAACAAAAGCACAAATTAAAGCAACTAAACCAACTACAAAACCTACTCGGATAGATAAAGCGCGGGAAGCAAGAGGACGATTGCGAGTCCTTTCCACTTGCGGATCGATGTCTCGATCCCAAAGATCGTTCGCGACACACCCAGCAGCACTGGTAGCAAAAGTACCTAAGACGATGACTCCTACTAGTAGTAAGGGTGGAGTCGCTCTAGCTGCTAAAAACACCGCCCACAGAGCGGGAATCATTAAAATTAAACGTCCTTCTGGCTTATCCCAACGTAACAGCCGGATAATTTTCAACCAGGTTGGTTCGGAACTCTGTTGTGGTGCGATCGTATTCATGGAAAAATGGTAACTATAGGCAGATGTAATGGTTCGTATCTTTTTCCCTAATTAGAATAGCGTGAAGTTTGGGTAGAAAAAACTCAAAACTTCATCTCAATAATTGCCGTTCAGTCGTTGCCGTTAATTACCAGTAAATTAGATGGTTGATTCTGTTTTCACTAGCTGGCAGAGTATTCCCGCTCAAATTGTAGAGCAAGAACAGATCCTCGCGGCGATCGACATGGGGACAAACTCTCTGCATATGGTAGTAGTCAGTATAGAGCCGAAACTGCCAGCTTTTACCATCATTACTAGAGAAAAAGAAACTGTCAGGTTAGGCGATCGCAACCCAGAAACGGGAGAATTGAAACCAGAGGTGATGGCAAGAGCGATCTCTACGTTACGCCGTTTTCAAGACATTGCCAAGAGCTGCAACGCTCATTCTATTATTGCTGTAGCGACGAGCGCTGTCCGCGAAGCACCCAACGGACGTGAGTTTTTACATCAAGTCAAAGAAGAAATCGGCTTAAATGTTGACTTGATTTCTGGGTATGAAGAAGCACGTCGCATTTATCTCGGCGTACTATCGGGAATGGAATTTAACAACCAACCCCATGCCATTATCGACATTGGTGGTGGTTCTACAGAAATAATTTTGGGAGATAGCCACGAACCGCGTTCTCTCAGTAGTAACAAAATTGGAGCTGTCAGACTTACCTCGGAATTCGTCACCACAGATCCGATTACTAACAGCGAATATCAATATCTTCAAGCCTACGTGCGGGGAATGTTAGAACGTGCGGCGGAAGACTTGCACGCACACTTACAGCCAGGGGAAATTTTCCGCTTAGTGGGAACTTCTGGCACGATTGAAACGGTAGCAACAATTATTGCTAGAGAAAAAACGGGTACAGTACCGTCCCCCTTGACTGGGTATGAATTTAGTTTGAGGGAATTGCGGCAATTAGTCGATCGCCTGCGGAAGCTAAATTACAGCGAACGGGCAGCAATTCCAGGGATGAACGATCGCCGTTCGGAGATTATACTAGCAGGGGCGACAATTTTACAAGAAGCGATGACTTTGTTAGAAGCCGAGACGTTGGTAGTGTGCGAGCGATCGCTGCGAGAAGGCATCATTGTAGACTGGATGCTGACTCACGGTTTGATTGAAGATCGCTTGCGCTATCAAAGTTCGATCCGGCAACGGAGTGTCATCAAAACAGCGCAGAAATATCAAGTTAACTTGGAACATAGCGATCGCGTGGCTCATTTTGCCATGAGTTTGTTTAACCAAACCCAAGAAATTTTACACCAATGGGGTTTAGAAGAACAAGAATTGCTGTGGGCAGCGGCAATGTTACACAATTGCGGACACTTTATTAGTCATTCCTCGCATCACAAACACTCATACTACTTGATTCGACATGGAGAATTATTAGGATACACCGAAACAGAAATTGAAATTATTGCCAATATTGCCCGCTATCACCGGAAGAGTACCCCAAAGAAAAAGCACGAATCCTATCGGAATTTACCTAGCAAACGAGATCGACAAATTATCAATCATTTAAGCGCTTTTCTTCGGTTAGCCGTGGCTTTAGATCGCCGTCAAATTGGTGGAGTGAAGCGCGTGCGTTGCGATCGCCATTCAGATTCAAAAGAATTTTATTTGTATCTAACTCCGTCTCAACCTAATGATGATTGTGCTTTAGAATTGTGGAGTTTGGATTATAAAAAGGCGTTATTTGAAACAGAATTTGACGTGAAGTTAGTGGCAGCTTTAGAACCTGCAACAGTATCAGTTAGATAACAATTAACCTACACGCTCACAATTGAATTAATAACTATAGCTACATCTGAGAAAGCTAATGAAAATATTGTCCCTTCAGATAGTGTAAATTTTGTAGCGTATTGTCCATCTTGAGGATCGCGAAACACTATAAGCTGTCTCTTCTTCAGATTAACTACCCAGTATTCAGGAATGCTGGCTTGAGCGTAAATTTTGCTTTTAATTTCTAGATCTTTGTCCAAACTGGAATCTGAATATTCAATCAGCCAAAAAATATTTTCAGGGTAAGGATGATGCTGTAAATACTCGCGTCCTAACCGCTGTACGATCGCGATATCGGGTTCGAGTTCGGAGTCATGAGAAAGTGTAATTGGCTTGCTTAAACGGATTGTGGCGCGATTGCCCAGCAATCGGATCAAATATTCTCCTGCTTCACTACTGAAATAGGCGTGAGGTTCTCCCTCTGGTGGCATTTCTACAATTTCTCCCTCTATTAGTTCCACGCGCCGACTATCCAAAATCCCTGCTGCAATCATTCGATGGTACTCGTCTATTGTCCAACTGACTCTGGTTACAGGCATAGCGATCGCTTTTCTTTCCCCTACTCACTTCACATGCTAACTCGATCGCGATCGGTTGTATGTAGGAGGTACTAACCGCTAGAGTATTGACCGATCTATTCTTCGATCTTTTTTACCCCTCCCCTCATTTGCAGTTTGCAGGTATGCTGTAGCGAGAAAATCAGTTAACAGTTGCCCTTATCCCTTAACTTCTATGGCTTTATTACAACATCAAATGTTTAAACTTCTGATGATAGGTGTAGCTGCTTGTGCAGCAGTCATTGCTGTACCTATTAAGGTTCTCGGCGTGCAACCCAATACAGCCGTAGAGGGATCTGGAATGACTGTATTGCAATCCTTCGTTCTGGGGATAGTCCAAGGATTGACAGAATTTTTACCAATCAGCAGTACGGCGCATTTGAAAGTTGTACCAGTCGTACTTGGATGGGGAGATCCTGGTATTGCCTATACTGCCGTGATTCAACTTGGTAGTCTTGCCGCTGTGCTATGGTACTTCTGGAAAGATTTAGCGCAAATTGTTACTGGAACTGTTAAATCAATTGCCAACTCAGATTATGGTTCTAGAGAATTTGGCACGACACTAGGTATTTTCTTAGGTACGATACCCATCGTGTTTTTTGGATTGCTGATTAAAATCTTCTATCCTGGTTTTGATAAATCACCCTTACGCAGCTTAGCAGCGATCGCGGTGTATTCGATCGTCATGTCTTGTTTGCTAGGACTAGCAGAAATTTTCGGGAACCGCCAGCGCAAATTTAACGAACCTGCAGTTAAAGATGGCATATTGATGGGGCTTGCTCAGACACTCGCCTTATTTCCTGGTGTATCTCGTTCTGGTTCTACACTCACAGCCGGACTATTCTTAGGATTAGAACGAGCAAAAGCCGCTAGATTTTCTTTTTTACTCAGTATTCCGGCAATTGCGATCTCGGGTTTAGTAGAGTTGAAAGACGCTTTGGAAGTCGGAATTGGCAGTGATGGAATCCTAAATTTGATCGTCGGGGTAGTTTCATCTGGTATTTTTTCCTACCTCGCGATCGCATGGTTGTTGCGTTACCTACAGACTAAAGACACTTGGATCTTTGTCTGGTATCGACTCGCCTTTGGCATCGCAATTCTAGCCGCGATCGGTTTTAAAATATTACCGAATGTTTAGTGAGGAGCGAGGAGTGAGGAGCGAGGAGCGAGGGGTAAGAGAGTGGTGAGTAGATTATAGGGTATAGGATGTAGGGTATAGAGTGTAGGGATATTTTGGATTTTAGATTTTGGATTTTGAATTGTTTCTTCGCTCACCTGCTCCCTCAGATCCCTGAGCCGATCTTCTTCCCCTAACTCCTCGCTCCTCACCCCTCAAGCCATGAGTGATCTAACTATTCGTCCTGCCCGCATTTCTAAGGTTTTGCCTGATTCTATTGCTGCTGAGATTGGCTTTGAACCAGGCGATGCGATCGTATCCATCAACGATACTCGTCCCCGCGACTTGATCGATTATCAGTTTTTGTGTGCTGATGAAGTGCTGCAACTGGATGTCTTAGATGCGGCAGGTAAAACTCATACGGTTGAAATTGAGAAAGACTACGACGAAGATTTAGGACTAGAGTTTGAGACAGCCCTGTTCGATGGGTTAATTCAGTGTAACAATCGCTGTCCGTTCTGTTTTATCGACCAGCAACCTCCAGGTAAGCGACAGAGTTTATACCTTAAGGATGATGACTATCGCCTCAGCTTTCTTTATGGCTCGTACCTGACACTGACAAACCTCACCCAAAAGGAATGGCAGCGAATCGAACAAATGCGGCTTTCTCCTTTGTATGTCTCAGTCCACGCTACCGAACCTGAAGTTAGGGTGCGGCTGCTAAAAAATCCTAGAGCCGCTCAAATTTTAGAGCAGATTGAATGGTTTCGAGAACGAAGACTGCAAATTCACGCTCAAGTTGTTGTTTGTCCTGGGATTAACGATGGCGTGCATCTGGAAAGAACGTTGCTCGATCTCGCCAAATTTTATCCTGGGGAAGTACCAGCAGTTACTTCTGTTGCTGTCGTACCAGTAGGCTTGACACGGTTTCGTCCAGATGAAGATGAGTTAATTCCAGTGACTCCAGAAAAAGCAGCCGAAGTCATAGCCCAAGTCAAAGCTTTGCAGCAGAAATTCCGCCAGCAGCTAGGCACTAACTTTGCCTGGTTAGCAGACGAGTGGTTTTTGGTTGCAGGTGAGGATTTACCACCGCAATCTCATTATGAAGATTATCCTCAAATCGATAACGGTGTGGGTTCAATTCGCCTATTTTTAAAACATTTTGCTAGTGCAGCCAAACATCTTCCGCTGCAAGTCGAGCCATCGCGCCGATTTATCTGGGTTGTTGGTAATGCCGTAGAAAAAGCGTTTCAACCAATTTTACGACAGTTAAATCAAGTAAATGGGCTGCGGATAGATATGGTAGCTCTGTGTAGTCACTATTGGGGACAAAAAATTTCTGTCACCGGATTACTTACAGGACAAGATTTATTAGAAGGGTTATATGGTAAAGACTTAGGGAACGCGGTCATACTGCCTGCCGTGATGCTGAAGTATGGCGAAAACTGTTTTTTGGATGATATGACAGTAGAAGAGTTATCTCATAAATTAAATATCCCAATTCTCCCAGTCAGGGGAATTGAGGAACTCATCGATACTTGTATTAAGTAATGTCTAAAAATTTTGATATTTTTGTCTTACCAACCCTGGTAAGGGCTAGGTCTGTGAATTTTTTAGTAGAGACGCTAGTAACGTCTCTACTTTTGCCTCTTGCCTTCTATTTACCTGCTACAGCCGCAGAAGAACCCGCAGTTTTAGCTGTAGTTAAAAGTGAGGATAATGCTGCTCAGTGGACGGAAATCTCTTCGCGCATACAGGCGGCGGGAGTCAATTATTGCGTCGTCGATTTAGCTGCTGTCAAAAATGCTAGCGATTTGAGCGATCGCTCTGTTATCTTTCTGCCTAACGTAGAGAATATTGACTTTAACCAAGCACTTGCTTTAGAAGCATGGATGAGTCGGGGTGGTAAAGTCATAGCCAGCGGTGCTGTTGGAAGTATGAGTCAGCCAGGGGTACGCCAGCTCTTGAGTTCGCTTTTAGGCGCGTACTGGGGATTTCCTCTAGATGCTCCCAATAACTTACAAACCTTACAGGGTAATAGTAAAGATTGGCTGGAGCCAGCCGGAAATGATGGTTTGGTGCAGGGAGGAGTTGTGATTCCCACTGGTGTGAATAGTAGACCGATCGCGATTTGGCAGTCGCAAATAAATCAAGCCGCAGTCGTCAAAAGCGATCGCGCCACGGTTTTAGGTTGGCGTTGGGGTTCGAGTCACGTATCACCAGGAGACTTCGATCGCGCTTGGTTGAGAGCGTCTTTGAGTCAGTATATTTCCTTGCCTGAGTCGGCTACGGTATCGCCGCAGAATTGTAGTAGTGCGGTGGTAGGAAGCAGGGAGCAGGGAGCAGGGAGCAGGGAGCAGAGGAGACTAGGAGCAGAGGAGACTAGGAGCAGAGGAGCAGGGGAGAACCAACTACCAACTACCAACTACCAACTACCAACTACCAACCGCCAACTCCCAGCCGATGAAGCCATTGAAAGAATTGCCCCACCAGGTTTAGATGGGGTACAGGCATTTGCGCTTAAACAAGAGTTAGATAATCTGATCGGACGCTTTGAAAGCGCTCAGTTAGCAGCTCGTGCTTTTAGTGGCAGCATAGCTAATGATAATGCAACGGCACAGCTGACTAACTCTGAAGCAACGGCTGTCGCGACAACTGGCTCCTTTGTGGGTACGTTACCAGAATCGGCAGCTAGGGCAGTCGCAGAGGCGAAAGCAATTGCCAAAACTTTACCCCAGGCGATCGCCCAAAAGGACTTTGCGGGGGCGCGCCAGCAGTGGCACAAAGCACAAGCCCTACTATGGCAAAACTACCCCGTCGAACAGTACGCGGCTCAACCAGAAATTCGGGCGATATGGCTAGACCGAGGTAGTATTATTCGTGCGGGTTCGGAGCAAGGATTGGCAAAGATTTTTGACCGTCTCGCTGCTGCTGGTATCAATACAATCTTTTTTGAAACCGTTAACGCTGGCTATCCGATCTATCCCAGTCAAGTTGCACCTCAACCCAACCCACTAGTTAGAGGCTGGGACCCGTTAGCATCAGCGGTGAAGTTAGCCCACGATCGCAATATGGAGTTACATGCCTGGGTGTGGACTTTTGCCGCAGGCAACAAGCGTCATAATAAGCTGATAAATTTACCCGCAGATTATCCAGGACCCGTCATTGCCGCTCATCCCGAGTGGGCGAGTTACGATAATCGCGGTAGTTTATTTCCGCCTGGTCAAGGTAAGCCATTTTTAGACCCTGCTAACCCCGCCGCCAGACAATATTTATTACGGCTTTACGAAGAAATTGTCAGCCGCTACAACGTGGATGGTTTGCAACTAGACTACATCCGCTATCCTTTCCAAGACCCCAGCGCCGACCGGACTTATGGTTATGGAATTGCCGCAAGGCAGCAGTTTCAACAACTGACGGGCGTAGACCCAACGACAATTAAACCAAGCGATCGCGATTTATGGCAAAGGTGGACGCAGTTTCGCACGCAACAAATCGATAGTTTTGTCGCTCAAGCTTCCCGCTACTTGAAGCAAAAGCGCCCTAACTTGGTGATGTCTGTGGCTGTCTTTCCCCTATCAGAACACGATCGCACCCATAAGTTGCAGCAACACTGGGAAGTCTGGGCAAATCGCGGCGATGTAGATTTGATCGTGCCGATGACTTATGCTCTAGATTCTTACCGTTTTCAGCGCCTCGCCCAACCCTGGATTACCTCTAGCAAACTCGGTTCGGCTTTGCTGTTGCCAGGAATTCGCTTGCTGAACTTACCAACTATGGGTGCATTCGACCAAATTCAGCTCGTTAGAGATTTACCCGCGAGCGGTTACGCCCTCTTTGCTGTAGAAAACCTCAACGATGACCTCCAGCAAGTTTTTCACAACACCCAAGGCACAAAAGTCAAAGTGACTGCACCAGTCCCTTATCGTCAGCCTTTCCACACCGCAGCAGCGCGTTACGCTAATTTGCGCCAGGAGTGGCAATTCTTGCTGGCAAACGATCGGCTTTGGTTGAAGGGTACGGCACTGAATGAGTTTAACACTCGATCGCAAAACTTAGAGACTGCTTTGGAGCGTTTAGCTCAAACTCCTTCTGCCAGTAACTTAGCAGCAGTTAGAACAGCGTTGAATAGCTTCCAGACTCAGTTTAAAAATTGGATGCGATCGCAAGCGTTAGAAAATTCTTACCAAGTCAACGTGTGGTCAAATCGCCTGACTACTCTTG